>CAZJBB010000155.1:0-7947 GCA_964543995.1 uncultured Bacteroidales bacterium | reverse complement strand
AGATAGCTTCAGGTGACTGGAGTTCAGACGTGTGCTCTTCCGATCTGCTGCAACCGGCTACGGAGATGCTTCCGTTTCACAACTTTTAGGACCCGGAATTGCAACAAAATTAGGAATGAAAACCCAGCCCACTGCTCCGGCAACGAATGGTGCTGTATTAGCTGTTCAACCTGAAGTTTATGTTCAAGACCAATATGGAAATACAACGGTAAGTACAGCAGCGGTGACCGCTACCGTGGGAACCGGTAGTTGGACATTAGGAGGAACTACTGCAGTTAATGCCGTTAATGGGACTGCTTCTTATACTGATTTAACTGCTTCAAGCTCCATGTTAATGGGAGCTACCATAACCTTCTCATCTACAGGTTTAACATCTGTTACTTCCAATATGTTTTATGTGCCATTCCCAGTTACCGGTAATGTAACGGTAGGTACCGGAGGTAACTTTACTTCCTTTACAAAATCTGATGGCTTATTCTCTGTGATAAATGCATCCGGTTTGGCCGGAAATGTAACTGTTTCTGTAATTAGCGACATCACCATAGAAGATGGGAACACTGCCTTAAATCAATGGTTAGAGTACGGTGGAACCGGATATACTTTGACTATTCAACCCAGTGGAGGAGTACCAAGAACTGTTTCAGGTACTTATGCAGGTCCTTTATTTAATTTTAATGGTGTAGATAGAGTTACCATAAATGGGTTAAACACCGGAGGAAATGCTTTAACAATTTCAAACTTAAGTACTGCTGCAACTGCAGGAACATCTACTATTCAATTTATTAATGATGCAACTAAGAATACCATTACCAATTGTACAATCTTAGGTTCTTCAACAACTCCTCTTGCTACAAATGGTGGAACTATTTATTTTGCAACAGGTACTACTTCCGGTAACGATAGTATTAGCATTTCTAATTGTAAAATTGGTCCTGCCGGAACAAACTTGCCTTCGAAAGGTATCTTTGCGAATGGAAGTACTGCGTCTGCAACTATTGCCAATAGCACTGTTCTGATTAATAATTGCGAAATCTATGACTACTTTTTAACTGGTGGTTGTGCAGGGATTTATGCTTTAACAGGAAATACCGATTGGAGTATTACTAATAATAAGGTTTATCAAACTGCCAGCAGAACTTTTACTGCCACCGGAACCATGAATGGAATTTATTTTGCAAACACAACTTATGGCAATAATATTCAAATTACCGGAAACACCGTTGGATATAATTCAAACGCAGGAACCGGTACTTTAACTATTTTAGGTAGTACCGTTGCCGGAGCTTTTCAAGGTATTTATATGTCGACCATGTCAGCGGCAACTGTACCTTGTAATTTAAATAATAATGTTATTTCTAATATTTCTTTAACTGCATCTTCAGGTGCTTTTACTGCAATGTATTGTGGTTCAAGTGCTTCTTCAAACACAATTAATATTAACAACAACGCTATAAAGAATATCAATTTAGTTACTACTACTGGTGCTGCCCAAGGTATTTACACCGGATCGGCAACGACCTTAAATTGTAACTTAAACACCATTGACGGTTTGACAAGAAATGGTGCCGGTACCATTTATGGAATCAGATATAACACGCCAACAAGCATAACTTTCAATGGGGATACTATCAGAAACATAACTTCTACCAGTACTTCATCAACTTCAGCAATCTACGGAATCTATTCTAACGCAACTGTTACTAATGAAACTTTAATTGGCAATTGGATTGGCAATATTAGTTCAAGTTCTACAGCTGCACAAACTATTTGTGGATGGTATAATAGTACTGCTGGAGGAACCAAGACCGTTCAAAACAATAAAATATTTAATATAGCAACCGGTGCAGGTACAGGTATTATTTATGGAATTCGTTTTGCAAATGGAACTACCTCTGAAATTAGCGGCAACCTCGTTTATGGTTTAAGTGGGGGTGTTACTCTTTATGGTATTAACATTGCTGCCGGAACGACTAATAATGTTTTCAAAAATAAGATTTATAATATGTCCACCACTAGTACAGGCCCAACCCTTTATGGATTATATGTATCCGGTGGTACTACTAATAACATTTATAACAACATCGTTGGTAACTTAAGAACCACTGCTGCAAACGCTGCCAATCCATTGGTAGGGATGTACTTCAACTCCGGAACCAATAATGTATATTATAATACGGTGAATTTAAGTGCAACCAGCACTGGGGCTGCTTTTGGAAGTTCTGCAGTGTATGCTAATATTGCAGCTACTGTTAATTTACGCAATAATATTTTAGTAAACACTTCAACCGCTGCTGGAGCCACGGGTTTCACAAGTGCTTATCGCAGAAGTGCAGGAGCTGCAGGAAACTTGTCAACTTATGCATCTACATCCAATAACAATTTGTTCTACGCAGGAACTCCAAGTGCCAGTAACCTTATTTATTATGATGGAACAAGTTCTGCACAAACCATTTCTGCTTATAAAAATGGCATCTTTACTGCCGGAACTATTGCCCCAAGAGATGGAAACTCCATTTCCGAAAATCCAAACTGGGCGGGAACGGTTGACTCTTTATCAAACTATCTCCATATTAATACTGCTATTGCTACCCAAATTGAAAGTGGTGCTGCCCCAATCACCGGAATCACTGATGATTTTGATGGAAATACCAGAAATGCTACTACACCGGATATTGGTGCTGATGAATTTACGGGCACTCCTTTAGATTTAAATCCTCCTGTGATTTCTTATACTACCTTAGGAAACCAATTGCCAAATGCTTCCATTGTATTGTCAGCAAATATTAGTGACTTTACAGGTGTTCCTGTTTCTGGAACCGGATTGCCTATGTTGTATTATAAAATTAATTCAGGTACGTATACTTCAGTACAAAGTGCTTTCATGGGTTCAAATCAATATACATTTACTTTTGCTCCCGCCACTGCTGTTGGGGATACTATTTCTTACTATGTTGTAGCTCAAGATACCAGCATCGCTAAAAACACAACATCCAATCCTTCTATTGGTGCAACCGGATATACCACTGACCCACCAGCTTGTTCCACACCTCCAACCACTCCAAATAAATGTTTTGTGGCAGCTGCATACTCTGGTGCATATAATATAGGAGCTACTGAAACATACACCTCTTTGACTCGTACCGGTGGATTTTTTGCTGCAGTTAATGCAGGTGTTGTAACCGGAAATATTACCCTTAACATTACTTCAGATCTTACCGAAGACGGAACCAATGCTTTGAACCAATGGTCAGAAGCAGGAAGTGGTAATTATACCATAACTATTCAACCCAGTGGTGGTGCAAGATTGGTTTCAGGAACCGTGAATGCCATGCCTATGATCAGTATTAATGGCGCTGACAGAGTTACTTTTAATGGTTTGAATACCGGTGGAAATGCATTGACCATTTCTAATTTAAGTACTGCAGCAACTGCCAATACGGCAACGATTCAATTGAGTAATGATGCCGTAAATGATACTATCGTAAATTGTACTATTCTTGGATCAGCTACTGTTCCTTTAGCTACCAATGGAGGTAATATCTGTATCAGTACCGGAGTAACTTCAGGAAATGATAATATTGTAATTGCCAATAATAAAATAGGACCTGCCGGTACCATCTTACCTTCCAAAGGAATTTGTGGGATGGGAAGTACTGCCACAGCAGCCATGGCCAACAATAATGTTACGATAAACAATTGCGAAATATATGACTTTTTCTTAACCGCCGGTTGTGCAGGTATTTATACCACCACCGGTAACTCAGATTGGACCATCACCAATAATAAAATTTACCAAACGGCTAGTCGTACTTTCACTGCTACCGGTACCATGAACGGTATATATGTTTCGAATACTACTTATGGTGATAATTTCCAAATCACAGGAAATTACATTGGTTCAGCTTCTAATGCCGGAACCGGCACTTTAACATTAACGGGTACTGTTGCAGGAGCTTTCCAAGGAATTTATTTGGCTGCCATGCCTACTGCCGTTTCAACTTGTAATGTTAATTCAAATATTGTATCTGACATTTCATTGACATCTTCTACAGGAACTTTTAATGGTATATACAATGCTACCGGAGCCACTTCAAACACTATTAATATTAATAATAATAAGGTAAAGGATATCAATTTAATAACCACTACAGGAACTGCCAATTGTATTTATGCCGGTTCTGCAACTACTTTAAATTGTAATTTCAATCTTGTTGACAGCATTACCCGCAGCGCTGCCGGTACTTTGTACGGAATTCAGTATAACGTTCCTACTACAGTTACCTTTAATGCTGATACCATTCGTAATATTTCTTCAACCAGTACATCATCCACTTCTGCAATGTATGGGTTATATGGCAGCGGAGCTGCAGTAAATGAAAATGTTACCGGAAATGTGATTAATAATCTTACTTCATTATCTACAGGAACACAGACAATTATTGGATTTTACAATAATACCGGTACAGGAGTAAAAGTGGTTCAGAATAATAAGATTAACAATTTAACTGCTGCCGGAGGAGCAACCATTTATGGAATGAGAGTTCGTTACGGTACCACAGTTGAAGTAAGCGGAAATACAGTTAATACCATTAGTGGTGGTCTTACTACTTATGGAATGTACATTTATCCATCTGCAACTGTTGACAATATTTTTAAAAATAAGATTTATGATGTATCCTCAACCAATACAGCTGCTACCATTTATGGTATGTATGTTGCCGCAGGAACTACCAACAACATTTACAATAATATTATTGGTGACCTAAGAGCCACTGCTGCCAATGTAGCCAATGCTATTTATGGTCTATATTTATCTGCCGGTACCAATAACAATGTGTATTACAATACCATATATTTGAATGCCAGCAGTACGGGTGCTGTTTTTGGATCGAGTGCATTGTATGCGAATACCACAAGCATCACTGACTTGAGAGACAATCTTTTGGTTAATACTTCTACTCCAAACGGAGCCACCGGTTATACTACAGCATATTATCGTGGTTCAAATGCTTTGACCACCTATGCTTCAACTTCAGGTAATAATTTATTATATGCCGGCGCACCGGGTGCCAATAACCTTTTAATGTATGATGGTACTAATCCATATCAAACTTTAGCATCTTTCAAAACTGCTGTTGCTCCAACCCGTGATTCATTATCCATTACCGAAAACCCAACTTGGGTGAGCACCTTAGGTTCCGATGCCACATTCTTGCATATCAGCACCACTGTGCCAACCTTAATAGAAGGTGCAGGAGCTCCGATTACCGGTTATACGGTTGACTTTGATGGAACTACTCGTAATGCAACAACACCGGATATTGGTGCAGATGAATTTAATGGCATAGCCTTGGTTGCTTGTACCGGAACTCCGGCTGCTTCAGCAATTGCTGGTGCTGCTTCTGTTTGTGCAGGATCAGGAACCAGCTTATCTTTAAGTAATACATACACAGGTGGAATCACTTACCAATGGGCTTCTTCAACCGTTGCAGGTGGACCTTATACTACCAATTTGGGAAGTAATGCTACACAAACCACCGGGAACTTAAGTGCAACTACATATTATGTTTGTAACATCACTTGTTCTGTTAGTGGTTTAACTTTCCCCACTCCTGAAAAAGCGGTTGTTGTGAATGCTTATCCAACCATAACAGCCGGAAGCAATTCTCCGGTTTGTGAAAGTACGGCATTGAATCTTACCGCAACTACCAATATTGGGACTTCATTTAGTTGGACAGGGCCTAATAGCTTTACTTCAACGACTCAAAACCCTATGATTTTATCAACTACCAGTGCAGCTGCCGGAACATATTCTGTAACCGCTACTGCAAATGGTTGTACTTCAACAGCTTCTACTACTGTGGTGGCAGTGACTGCAAAACCCACCGCTACTATGCCTGCAGCCCAGTCTGTTTGTTTAGGTGACAGTGTTCAATTGAGTGTTGCTCTTACCGGAACTGCTCCTTGGAACTTAATCGGCAGTGATGGTTCTCCATCAAACTTAATTGTTAATGGAATTACTACATCTCCTTGGACTGTTTGGGTAAAACCCAGTGTTCAAACTACCTATTCCATTATCAGTTTAACGGATGCCAGTTTGTGTAACAATACCGATGTTGTTTCAACAGTGGTTTCAGTTAATCCACTTCCAACTCCAACCATTAGTGGTTCAGCAAGTGTGTGCGTGGGTTCAACAGGAGTGGTTTATACCACAGAAATCGGAAAAACAAATTATGTTTGGAATGTTTCAGCCGGAGGTACCATAACTGTGGGAGGCACATCAACAAGTAATACTATGACAGTAACCTGGAATAACTCAGGAGCACAAAATGTAAGTGTTAATTATACTAGCGGTACTTGCGCTGCAGTTTCACCAACTGTATATAATGTTACTGTGAACCCAGCTTCCGTTGGGGGTACCATTTCAGGAACCACTACCGTTTGTTCAACAACCAACAGCACTTTATTGACCTTGAGTGGTTATACAGGAAGTATTGTTCGTTGGGAATCATCATTAAACGGAACCCTTTGGACACCCATTTCCAATACAGTGAATACGTATACAGCAACCAATGTTGCTACTACTACTCAATATAGAGCCGTAGTACAAAGTGGTTCTTGTACTTCAGTTAACTCAGCGGTGGCAATTATCACCGTTCACACCCCTCCGGTGGTTTCTATTACTGCTCATACCAATCCAAGTGCTTGCGGACTCTCTAATGGTACCGCTACTGTTAGTGCCGCTGCTTCTTATTCTTGGAACACAATACCTGTTCAAACTACACAAACAGCCACGGGCTTATCCGCAGGAACATACTTTGTTACAATTTCTGATGGTGTTTGTTCTAATACCACCTCTGTGAATATTACTGACCCAAGTGCACCAACCATTACTTTGGTTGCCAACGATTCAACCATTTGTGCAGGAACGCTTGTTAACTTTACTGCCGGTGGTGCAACGGGTGGAACCTACCAATTCTTTGTAAACGGTACATCCCAAGGAGCCGCTTCTTCAACTTCAACCTTTAATTCCTCTACATTGACCAATAACAGTATTGTTACCGTTAAAGGGGTTCTTTCAGGTTGCACAGGAAACAGCAGTGCCATTACCATGTTGGTTTCTCCTGTAAGTATTGGTGGAAGTATTGATGGTGGCACTACTGTGTGTTCCAATGCAAATAGCACTTTATTAACCTTAAACAGCTATACAGGAACAATTATCAAATGGGAATCTTCAACCAATGGTACCACCTGGAGTCCAATAACAAATACCACGAATACATATACCGTAAACAATATTACTACCACTACGCATTATAGAGCCGTGGTTCAAAATGGATATTGTGGTTCTGTAAATTCGAATGAAGCGCTGATCACGGTAACTCCATTACCCACTGCTACGATTTCTTATACAGGAACCCCATTCTGTAAATCCGTTTCAACGGTTGAAGCTGTTACTTTAACGGGGACATTGAATGGTACCTATACTTCAACACCAATTGGATTATCCTTAAGTTCAACCACTGGTGGAATAACACCCAGTGCAAGTACAGCCGGAGTTTACACCGTAACTTATACCGTAGCTGCAGCCGGTGGTTGTAATGCGGTTTCGAATAATACCTCTGTTACTATTACAGCACCTCCAACGGCTTCGATTAGTTACACAGGAACTCCTTTCTGTAAATCCAATTCAACAGCGCAAACGGTTACCCAAACGGGTGCTACCGGTGGAGTGTATTCCGCATCTCCTAATGGTTTAAGCATCAATGCAACAACCGGAGCTATTATACCAAGTACCAGTACTGCCGGAACTTATACAGTAACTTATACCTTAGCTGCTGCCGGTGGTTGTGCAGCTGTGCCTACAACAGCTTCAGTAACCATTACTGCTGCCCCTACTGCAACTATTGCATACAGCGCAACTCCATATTGGAAATCGGTTTCTAC
>CAZJBB010000154.1:0-8043 GCA_964543995.1 uncultured Bacteroidales bacterium | reverse complement strand
GGATGATGTTCAAAACAGTTTAGGGAAAAAAGGAAGCACCAAAAGCGTTCAAAAGGATCTTTCCATGACGTATGCTGATCTTTTCATCAGACAGGAAAATTATCCTGCAGCCATCGATTATCTCTTAACCGCCTTAGATAAATCGCATACAAAGAAGGAGAAAATTCGACTTAATTTCATTTTGGCCCAAATTTATCAAGCCAACAACAATTGTGAAAGGGCTTCATATTACTATAAGAAGGTACTGAAACGGATGACTGCTTATGAAATGTCTTTTAATTCTAAAATCAACCTTGCACGTTGCTACAATCCAAGCACTACCAAAAGAGAAGAAATTGATAAGATGCTGACTCGTATGCTTAAAGACATCAAAAATGCGGAATATCAAGATCAAATCTATTTTGCATTAGCCGATATTGCCTTAAAAAATAATGATACAATTCAAGGGCTGAAGTATCTGAAAAACTCGGTTTCCATGTCCACCAACAATAATTATCAAAGAACTTCTTCTTCTTTGCTTATTGGCGATATCAGCTTCAAAAAACTCGATTATGTGACTGCTCAAAATTATTACGATACGGCCCTCCAAATTTTACCTAAAGATTATCCCGATTACGATAACATTTCGTCAAAAACAAAAGTACTGACCGAATTGGTGAAGAATTTGAATGTGGTTCAGTTGCAGGACAGTTTACAGCGCTTGGCAAAAATGTCGGAAAGTGAGCGCAGTGCTGTGATTGATAAAATTATTCAGAAAATAGTTGAAGAAGAAAACAGGAAAAAACAAGAAGAAATCGACCGTCAAAACGGATTATATCAAGCTCAATTGAACAAACCCAACATTTCGACGAATTCAGGTTGGTACTTTTACAATTCCAACGCTAAGAATTTTGGTTATACCGAATTTCAAAAGAAATGGGGAAAGCGAAAGCTGGAAGATTTATGGTTTCTTTCCAATAAGCAGATTACTTCTTTCGACGAAATTGGAGCCAACGGAAAAGAGGATACCAAAGATGCCGTGGATAGTGTAAAAAAACTTGCGGCTTCCAGTTTGAAAGATCGTAAGCAATACATGAAAGATATTCCGCTTACAAAAGACATGTTGGAGAAATCAAACGAAAAAATTGTAAATGCTTTGTACAACATGGGATTCATTTACAAAGAAGGCTTAAATGATGATATAAAAGCCATGGATGCTTTCGATACCTTGGTGACCCGTTTTCAAAAAGACAAAAAAACCCCCGGAGCCTACTACCAGTTGTATGCGATTAATCAGGAACGTGAAAAAACAGAAAAGGCCAACTTCTATAAGAACATTCTTCTTAGCAAATATCCCGAAACCGATTATGCCAAATTGATTGCCGACCCGGAATACTATGTACAAATGCAAGCGGTAAAAGACCAGTCGAAAAAATTCTATAAACTGACGTATGACTTGTACTTGCATAATGAATTTGAAAAGGTAATCAGCAATGCGGATACGGCTTTGGTTAAATTCAAATCGGATAAACCCTTACTTCCGAAGTTTGAATACATAAAAGCAATTTCTATGGGTAAAGCGCTGAATAACAAGGATACATCGCTCTACTACATGAAGAAATTAATTCAAAATTACCCCGAAAGCGATGTGAAATCCTTGGCTCAAAACTTTATTGACAGTTGGGAGAAATTGAAAGGAAAGCCCATTAGTGATTCTAGCATTTTTGCAACGAATAAAGTACCGGAACCGACGTATTTTTTTGAGCCCGACAATCTTCATTTCTTTGTTTTGGTAGTCAATGCCAAGAAAATTAACGTGGGAACCTTAAAAGTAAAAATTTCCGATTTTAATAATCAATATTTTAAACTTGCCGGACTGGCTTCAAGCAATATTTTCTTGAACGATGTGCAGCAAATGATTACCATCAACAAGTTTAACAATAAAGAGGAAGCCTTGGATTATTACAATACCATCATGGCAAATACCTATGTTTTTTCCGGTACGGATAATCAGGATTACTATGGTTTTGTGATTTCGGATAACAATTATCCCAAATTCTATAAAAGAAAAGACAAGGACGAATATTTCTCCTTTTTTCAGAATAACTACTTAAAAAAATAAATAAAAGACGATTGCATTAAGTTTAAAAATCATACATTTGTCTTCTAAACATTATTCTTATGGCAAAAAGTTACGAATCAGAAGCCCCTTCCATAAATTTACTTGGTGCTGGTACCACCATTAAAGGTGATATTGTTTCAAACGGTGATTTTCGGATTGACGGAACTTTAATAGGATCGATAAATTCTAAAGGTAAATTGGTGGTTGGAGCCTCAGGATCGGTCGAAGGAAACATCATTTGCCAAAATGCCGATTTTTCAGGAAATATCAAAGCCAAGGTGGAAGTGAGTGAATTATTAACACTCAAAGCCACGGCAAAGCTTGTGGGGGATATTTCTATAGGAAAGCTTTCCATAGAGCCTGGAGCTCAGTATGTTGGAAATTGTAACATGCACTCTAGTTCTGCTGCCCGAGTGGTTTCTACAAGCGTTGGCGATGCTGAACCCAAAAAAGTCTAGACCCTCCCTTAAGAGTTACGCTCGATATTCTAATATTGCTCTGCAAATGGGCGCAATTATTTTTGCCGGTACCTTTGGTGGGCTTAAATTGGATGAATTTCTGGGATGGAAGTTCCCATTATTTACTTTGTTGCTTTCTTTAAGTTCGGTGGCCGTTGCCATTTACTTGGTTATTAAAGATTTATTGAGAAAACAACCGCCATCAAAATAAATTATTTCTCACCTAAATTGAATATATATGAAGTCCACCGTTTTTGTACGTTTTTTCAAGAAAATAAGCCTCCTGAGTGTGTTGCTGTTCGTTTTGGCTTTTGTAATGACGCAATACCTTCCGGTACAATATATTACTCCGGTTTTGCCATACATAGTTTTGTTTTTTTATTTGATTTCATTAACGATATACTACCTTTTGACAAATTCCATTCAAAAGCGCTTCAATCAATTTTTAAATTATTTTATGCTTGCCACTACGGTAAAATTGGTATTGATGTTCGTAATCATGGTGGTGTATGTGCTTAATTTTAAGGAAGATGCTTATGCTTTCATGGTCAGCTTTTTCCTGCTTTATGTGATTTATACTTTTATAGAAGTCGTCTCATTGCTGTCGTTTAATAAGTCGTTGAAAAAATAGGAGTAGTAAATAAAATAAGTACCTTTGGATATAAATAATTAAAAACATGAAATACAAAACATTACAAGTACTTTCAAGTGCATTTCTTTGCCTGCTTTCAACGGCTGTTTTTCCTCAGGCTGCCGGAAATTGGATGATGAATCAAAACAAAAATGCTTCTTATGAAGAATATAATATGGATGGCATTTCCACCCGAGGAGCTAAGGCCGGTAAAAAGGAAGCCAAGGATAATTACCCTTATGGCACCTATCCAACATACGGTTGGCAAAGCTCTTCAAACAACGATTCTACCATCCTCATCGAAACCGATGTGATGATGAATGTGAAAGCAGATGAATATGTAGCC
Source organism: uncultured Bacteroidales bacterium (assembly GCA_964543995.1). GTDB lineage: Bacteria > Bacteroidota > Bacteroidia > Bacteroidales > CAIXTV01 > CAIXTV01. Next base: position 4,507 of record CAZJBB010000154.1, on the reverse strand, counting down.
ATTTTTGGAATATCGCAGGTGAGCGACAGTATTGAATCCGGACATCAACTGTTGAACAGCCGAATCAATAGTTTTATCAGCGCAATAAGTAAATTGGGGATTATGCCTAAAGATGTTTATGTGGATTTCATTTCGCAAGTTCCCATCTTTGAAATTGAAGTAGAAAAGAAAATGTTTAGCAGAACCTATAATGAAGTTCCCAAAGGGGTTGAACTCAAAAAGAACATTCATGTTCGCTTTTCCGACAATAAAATTGTGGATGCCCTATTAATTGAAGCCGCAAAAAAGGAAATCTACGATATTGTAAAAGTAGATTATATCATAAAGGATAACGATGAAATTTATGATAGCTTGCGACGCACTTCCATTGATTTGATGAACAAGAAGATGAAGGAATTTAAGAGACTTGGACTTTCATTAGTCCCCATGTATCAAACAGTGAGTGAGGATATTAATACTACTTATCCTATTGAAAGATACTCAAGTTACAATACTTTTTCGGCCGCTACCTTTGCCGGTGTCAAAAGCAGCAGCCTTACCCGTACTTCTTTAAGAAATACCCAATCTTCTTTGTATTACAATAAGGTACCTTATAAAAACTTCGATATTGTGATTAATCCTTCCATTTTGGAACCGGTGGTACAATATACCTATCATTTGGAAATGAAATATATATTGAAAAAAAATTAGCCTAATCCCATGAAAATAAAATACATAAGCATTGTCATTCTCCTTCTGACGGCATTTAGTGCACAAAGTCAACATGCCAATAAATCTATAGTAGGTTGGTTGAATCCCACTCAATCCATGCTTAATCACGTGCACAGTGGCACTTCTGCTGCTAATTATTATGCAAGCACTATTTTTCCTGATTCCACGGTTCGATATGAATCCGGTGGTGTGTTGAGTTATGTTTGGTTGAATTCGGCAGGGGTGGTTTTTGATCCTTACTCAGTAATTTACGATGCATCCCTATTGAATGCTCCTGTTCAAGGAAGCACAAGCTACTCCATTGACACCATTAGTGTGGCCGCTTGGTATAAAATTGTGCAAGCTGGTCATCCGGATACCTTAGTAGTGGAGTTAGTATATGGTACTCCAAATACAAGCCCTGCTTTTTCGAGTACTTATTTTCTCTTTGCTCCGGATACATTTAAGTTGAGTCCTCCAATGGTTCAGGGAGATACTTCACGCTTTGGGTTTAAATGCAAGATGACTTCTCCGAATACATTGACCTTTAAGTATGTGTTGACCGCCGCCGATTCTTCTTTAGTGAATGCCAAGCAAATCAAAATTCCCATTCATACCTTAATTCCTTCCGCTAACATTGTGGGCACTTCCATTACTTTTGTTCCGGGAAACTCCTATAATGCCGGAGATATAGTATATTCAAACTCAGGGACCTACACCCAAACCGTAAATTCTTTTAGGGTGGGAGTCTATGTTACTACAAATACAACCACAAATCCCCACTGGTTTTCCGATTTGAATAAACGCTTCAATTCCAGCAATTTGATTAGGAAAGAAATCAGGTATAAGCAATATACCGGAACCAATGCTTGGCAAAATACTCAAATGTTCAGTACCCTGGATTGGGGCTTTGATGTTGGTTTTCTTACTTCAACCCCCACGGGAATTAACCCCACAGAAAATAGCGGAATACATATTTACCCAAACCCTGCCCGACATGTTTTACATATTGATGCAGAGCATGTAAGTAATGCAACCCTTGAAATTTTTGATATAGCCGGCCGAAAAGTATGGACTCAAAAATTACAAAATTCAGATAATCAGATTAATGTAAGTCATCTTACCCAAGGTATGTATTTCTTGAAAATATCCAATTCAGGAAATGTATATACCGAAAAACTGATGATTGAGTAATCAGTGATTTTGCGCCATTAAGGCTTTTACCGGCTCAAGGCCTTGATAACTGCCTTCTTGTATGGCTTTTAATACAGCGCCCCCTCCGGTAAAGATGTAATATTTAGGATTGTCGAGAGCCACAATGTACAATCCGGGTAAGAGTCGTTTGAGTTCCTGAAGGGTATCTCCTCCACCATACAGCTTCACCGCCTCTGTGTTTTCGTCGATGAGTTGATCTAAGGCAATGGTGCCGTCGTTAAAGTAAGGAGTGAATCCCATAACGGCATTTACGAAAATAGACTTTGCGTCAAGGAATACTTTTTTTACCCTATCGTCTTCAAATGATTTGGCATCCACATCCAGTACCCAATTCAGTTTTTGACCCGGTTTTAAGTCTTTAATTGCATGCGTTCTGTATTTTCCTTCCACTTTGCCTTCAAGGGTATCCGATTCAATAATATAGGGCAATTCGAGCAAGCGGTTGCCATAAGGGGCCGCAAAGTCTACAAATTTTTTGGCAAGCGCTAAATCTTCGGGTTCAACACCCTGAATTTCAATACCGTATTTTGCACACAAGTAGGCATTGTAAATAACGCCTCCCAGTACCAGATAATCGGAAGTTTTTAACAAGGCATTTAAAGAATCAATTTTGGTATCGAATTTAGAACCGGCCACTACCGAAACAAAAGGCTTTTCGGGATTAAAAATACGGTCGAGGTTTTCCAATTCTTTTTGCATCAAAAAACCGGCATATGAGGGTAAATATTTGGTTATGGTGGTGGTAGAAGCATGGGCCTGCCAAGAACCAAAGGCATCGTTTACATAAATATCGGCTAATCCTGCCAACTGGTTGGCAAAACGTTCGGCATCCTCGCCTTTAGATTCTTCGCCGCTAAACCATCGGGTATTGGGCAAGTATATGCCATCAATTTTGCCTTCTTTTAAGTCTCTAATGCTATGATTTATAGAGGTTTCTATACCGGTATATCCTCTGTTTTCTTCATGCTGAAATTCGGGTAAGCTTAATTTGATATGCAATTTGTTTTGCAAATACTCCACAATAGGCAGCACGGAGGAATTTTCGTTTATGTGAATTTCTCCGGTTTTTTTATCTTTTGGGCGGCCCACATGGGTCATAAGAATGATTTTACCGCCACGGGCATTGATGTGATATAAGGTTCCTAAGGTAGCATCAATACGGTATGGGTCGTGGATAATGCCTTTTTTAACCACATTATGGTCCACTCTGAGTAATACAATTTTGTCTTTCAGGTCAGCATCTTGGAGTAGGGGAAGGGTAAGCGTTTGCATTGTATCGAATTTTATGGTTTCTAATTAAGGCAAATTTAAGCATAATTAGCGGAGCATTTATTGGGGATCAAAAGAAAGTGGAAAGGCGGAAAAAGAAAGACCGAAGTTTGTAGACGGAAGACGGAAAAATGTTTGAAGTGGAGCGTTTTTGAATAGTGGTGTCATGTTTTTGAGCACTTTCCCTATGTTTTCGACCACTGGTGGTATCAAGTAGTACTTCGTCGATACCAAGTAGTACTTCAACGGTGCCGAGTAGTATATCGGCGGCAAAACATAGAGCATTGGCTTTATAAAACATCAGTTTGAATATAGAGAATAGAAGCCTGGAGCCAGTTTATTGCGTTGCTTAGGTTATGAATAGGAGCACGACCAATTATATGTGTATCAATAATAATGGGAGTATTCGTTAAAAAGTGCAATAAAAATTTCATTTTTTTCCCATTCGAGGGTTCAATATAAGTATATAATGAGAAATTGCTGCAACTATATAAATTATTATAATGGATTTGGAAGTGGAATTGAGGATGTGGGATGATTTAAATGGTTTTAAAGCATGCAGAACGTAGGGTTTTTACAAAGCAAAACAGTAGCTTATGATAAAAATTACATTAAAACAAACCAAGATTAAAAAGGAGACGGTAATTATTTTAGACTTCCCTGAGGGGAAGCAGGAACATGCATTAATAAAGTCATTGGGGTTGGCAAGGTGGAATCCTTATGAACGAAAATGGTACATACCGGCATTTGAATTTAATCTTTCCCTATTATTAGAAGCATGCAAAGGGAAAATATTTGTCGATTACCATTCACTAATTAAAACTATCAAGGAAAGCAAAGAAAAAGAAGAAAAAAAGGCGGTTCCTGACGATATTGAAATGCAACTTAGGAAATTTAAGAATTGGCTAAAGTACAAACGATACAGCGAATCGACCATTAAGACCTATCTCGATGCAGGAAAGGCATTTCTGGTATTTGTTTATCCAAAACCTTTGGTCGAGCTTAGTAATGATGATATGGTAGCATTTGTGAATGAGGTAATTATTAAACGAAAGTTGAGTTTTTCTTATCAAAACCAAGTGGTAAATGCGATAAAATTATTTTTTAGAGAAGTAGCCAAAAGCAACATAATTATTGACAGCTTAGAGCGACCTCGAAGGGAGCATAAATTGCCCAATGTGCTGAGCAAAGAGGAAGTGAAAGCGATATTGGAAGCTCCCAGAAACATTAAACATAGGGCTATGCTGAGTTTGATTTATGCCTGTGGGTTGAGACGGAGTGAGCTTCTGAATTTAAAACCACTGGATGTGGATAGCAAAAGAGGGTTGTTGAT
>CAZJBB010000153.1:0-8048 GCA_964543995.1 uncultured Bacteroidales bacterium | reverse complement strand
ACTCATTTTTGTGACAATAGTTGCTGTCTAATTTTTGGGGACCATTATAGTGTTTTGACAGGTTTCTCTAGAGAGATTCCAAAGTTGCTCGACACAGAATTACCATTTGCTGTCATGAATGCTGCTTTATGGACAAATGCGGAAAACTTTCAAATTCCATCAGCTGATATTGAAATTATTTGTTGGGATAGCGCGTTGACAATGATAAAATTTAAAGACTCGAAGCTGGGACTCGATTTCCTGACAGTTTTTCCCGATGCGAAAGTGATAAAAAACGTTTGCTAATTATATCGAAAGAAATTCATAAAACGGGAATAGGTAAACTATATAACAGCAAACTGGTGCCTGTTTGCAAAATGTTAGTTTACATGTTGAAAAGATTATAAATCAAAATTTGATATACAAACTTTAATGAATTAAAAAACTTAAAAATTGGTAACTTTGAAACGATAACCACATAAAAAACGAAACCCAATAGTTTGAATTGCTTCAGGGACTAATGGGAATAAGATGACACAAAGATAAAGCAAAATTTTGAAAAAGCAAACGAAATCAAAAAATAATGAAATATGGTTGACGGATTTAACGCTTATGGTTTTCCATGGTCGTTTTACACTTATTTCGGTGGTAAGTGTGAAAACTGTTACGGCAACTTTGGTTTTAAATTGCTTTCTTTGCTCGCGGACATTGGATTAATTGCAGTTGTTGCTGCTCTTTCAATACAACTTAAAAATAAAACAAGGGTTTCGCGTCCGTAGGAAGACAATGCGAATAGATACATTGAGTAATTAATTGGCTTGTTGCAACCTAAAGTAAACGATTTAAAAAGCCTCACTTGGTCAAGCCATAAAATTATTGTAATTCATAGGTATTATTATTCACCCGGAATTTGGGTTCAATTTACATTTGCTGTACCTTTGTACACTCTAATTTTCCATGAACAACTCCCGAATTTTTCAGCTTTACTCAAAGAATCCGCAATTAGAAAATCTCCGGAAATTGCTTTCGGAAGATAAAAACATTCGAGTTCACTTAAAAGGATTAAACGGTTCATCAAGTTCATTGATTGGAGGGGTGTTGTTTGATGCCACTCCTGAAAGTCATTTGTTTATCCTTCCCGACCACACCACAGCGGCATACTTTTATAATGATTTGCAGCATGTATTTCAGGAAAATGAATTGCCCTCCAACCAAAGAAATATTTTCTTTTTCCCGAATTCCTATAAGCAAGCTTACCAATTCGAAGCCGGTTTGAATGCAAATATTTTAATGCGCTCCGAATTGCTTAATCAAATCTCTTCCGGGAAACAACATGTAGCTATTGTCACATACCCGGAAGCCCTATCGGAAAAAGTGGTCAATAAAAAAACCTTACATTCCCATTTGCTTAGACTTTCGAAAGGAGAAAAGGTGTCCTTGGATTTTATCATGGACATGCTGATTGAGTTTGAGTTTGAAAGAAGCGAGTTTGTTTATGAACCGGGACAATTTTCCATTCGTGGAGGCATTATCGATATCTTCTCATACTCCAATGAATTTCCTTTTCGCATCGAATTTGTGGGAGATTCCGTATCCTCTTTACGATCATTCGACCCTGTAAATCAACTCTCTAAGGAGGTGATGAGTCAAATCGAGATTTTTCCGGACATGCAGAAAATTGAATTCTCAGAAACCAGAGAATCCCTCCTAACTTTCATGCAAGGATTTTCTGTGATTTGGGCTTACGATTTGCTGTTTGTTTCCGAACGATTGGATATGGCTTTTGAAAAAGCCAAAGAAGCCTATCACTCCTTAACCAAAGTGGTGAAACAGGTACCCCCCGAAGATATTTACACTCAGGGAACGGAGTTTTTAAAAGAAATTACCGCTTTTCCAGTGTTGGAATTCGGACCTACGTCCTTTTTTAAAAAGGGGAGTGCGTTTACATTTCAATTTTCGCCTCAAACCGTTTTTAATAAGAATTTCGACCTCCTCTTTGAGGAATTAAGAAAAAACTGCGAAGCCGGCTATCTGAATTTTATTCTTACGGATACCGTCAAGCAAAGCGAACGTATTAAAACCATTTTGGAGGAAGCCCTCAATAACAGTAAAAATACAGACTATATTCACTGGGAAGTATTACCCATTTCTATACATGAAGGATTTATCGACCGGGAAAACAAAATTGCATTTTATACCGATCATCAAATTTTTGAACGTTATCATCGCTTTCAGTTAAGAGATGGATTGGCTTCCAAAGAAATCCTTACCCTTAAAGAAATTTACAACTTAACTCCCGGCGATTTCATTACCCATATCGACCATGGAGTGGGTAGGTACGATGGGCTGGAAACCATTGAGAAAAATGGGAACAAACAGGAAGCCCTGCGAATTATATACAAAGAACAAGACATATTGTATGTCAGCATACACTCTTTGCATCGCATTTCAAAATATATTGGTAAAGAGGGGACAGCCCCTTCTTTAAACCGTTTAGGAACCAATGCTTGGAATAAACTTAAGGAAAAAACCAAAAGTCGGGTTAAGGACATTGCCAAAGACCTCATTAAATTATATGCCGAACGCAAGCTCTGCAAGGGATTTTCTTTTTCGGCGGATACATATCTTCAAAATGAGTTTGAAGCTTCTTTTATGTACGAGGACACTCCCGATCAGTTAAAATCTACAGCCGATTTTAAGAAAGACATGGAAGCTGAATTTCCCATGGATCGATTGATTTGTGGTGATGTGGGCTTTGGTAAAACAGAAATTGCCATGCGGGCTGCCTTCAAAGCTGTGGCCGATAGCAAACAAGTGGCCATATTGGTTCCTACTACCATTTTAGCCCTTCAGCATTACAATACCTTTAAAGAGCGTATGGCTAATTTCCCGTGTAAGGTAAACTATATCAGTCGATTTAAATCGGCGGGAGAACAAAAAATCGTTTTGCAAGAGGCTGCCAACGGGAAAATTGATGTGTTGATAGGCACCCATCGTTTAATCAGTAATGATGTTAAATTTAAAAACTTGGGTCTTTTGGTGATTGACGAAGAGCAGAAATTTGGAGTAGCTGCAAAGGAAAAACTGAAGCAACTCAAATTAAATGTAGATACCCTCACTTTGACCGCCACTCCCATTCCCAGAACTTTACAGTTTTCGCTGATGGGAGCCAGAGACATGTCGATTATTACTACTCCGCCTCCAAACCGCTATCCGGTTCAAACGGAAATTCAACCTTTTGGCGAAATCGTGATACGGGATGCCATTCAATATGAATTGTCGAGGGGTGGGCAGGTGTTTTTTGTAAATAACCGGGTTCAAAATATCATGGAAGTAGCGGGGTTTTTAAGAAGAATTCTGCCTGATATTAAAATTGGCATTGGACATGGACAAATGGAAGGTCCCCAGCTCGAAAAAGTAATGTTCGATTTTATTAATGGTCATTATGATGTGCTCTTGGCGACCACCATCATTGAATCGGGTTTGGATATACCGAATGTAAATACCATCATCATCAATGATGCACATACTTTTGGTTTGAGTGATTTGCACCAATTGAGGGGTAGGGTAGGGCGTTCCAGCAGAAAGGCCTTTTGTTATTTGCTTTCTCCTCCGCTATCGGTATTGTCTGACGATGCCCGTAAGCGCATGAAAGCCATTGAAGAGTTCTCGGAAATTGGCAGTGGATTCAATATTGCCATGCGAGATTTGGATATACGCGGAGCCGGAAATCTTTTAGGGGGTGAACAAAGCGGTTTTATTGCCGATATTGGTTTCGAGATGTATCATAAAATATTGAATGAAGCCATCCAAGAACTGAAACAAAACGAACTTAAGGATTTGTATCCTGATGAAAAAGAAGATGTTAGCGTTAAAGAATGTCAAATAGAGACGGATTTGGAAGTGCTCATTCCCGCTGATTATATTTCGAACATTACCGAGCGACTGAGATTGTATAAAGAATTGGATGGCTTTGAAACCGAAAAAGAAATAGAAGATTTTGTTTCGCAATTGTCGGACCGTTTTGGTCCTATTCCCAACCAAGTTATAGAACTTTTACAAACACTCCGCTTGCGTTGGATGGCAAAAAAGATTGGGTTTGAGAAACTGGTGTTGAGGCAAAACCGCTTGGTTTGTCACTTTATTGGAAATCCGGAATCTGCCTATTATCAGTCCGAGCTGTTTACACAAGTATTGGATTTTATTCGTTCAAAGCCTTTGGGCTGCCAAATGAAAGAAAACGGAACCAAACTCACCTTAACATTCGAAAGGGTAGATAGTATTGGAAAGGCAATTGAGAAGCTTGTTCCGATGTTGGAAAAGAAGGCGGAAGTTTGAAAAAGGGAAAATTGAAATTTAGAATTATTATGTTGACAAAATGAATAAAATAGTCCTGCAGATCAATTTCCAATTTTCCCAGAGGGTTTTCTAATTCCCTGATGAATAACGTAACTTTCATTATTTTAGCTCCTTCGCCAATTTTAGTGTTTTGTAGAAATTGATTCTTCCATAACCGCAATGTATATCAAATCACGAGTTTAGCAAATGCGACCTGATGCTTGGGCATGGGCTTAACTTACCCCCGGCAGCTATTATTCATGACTTCGGCAGAAGTGTGAGAAGCTGCAAGCGGTAGGAAATATATAGTCAAATGCATTAGACGGTTAAGGTGCGCTAAGCTGAGTGAGACGCCCTTATTTTTTTGTATGCACACGATAAATTTCATTAATTTTGAGCCAAAGAAAGGAACATCAAACCCATGAAATATGTATTTTCAATTTTAGTAGTCATTATTAGCTTTAATTTGAAGGGTCAGGCTTATATGCCCCTTGTTGAAAAAAACACATACTGGGATGTTACATTCTTTTGTGGATATAACTACAACTCCTTTTGTGGAATATGTTATAAAAATCGATATTTTTTAAGTGGAGATACTGTAATTTACGGTAAAACATATAAGAAAATAAATAAGTATAATTTTTTACGTGACACTTCTTTTCCCCTGCCTAATTACTGCCCAATAAATATTGTTGATACTGTGTCATATCCGTTGAACATGTTTATTAGAGAAGACACAACAGAGAGAAAAGTATGGTATTATGATGATCATATCTTTTCAAACTATCCCGATTGTATTATTAATAATGAGGTTTTACTCTACGATTTTGGAGTTCATAAAGGAGATACCTTGAAATGTATTTCAACAACATACAATAATTGTGGTTTTCAGTTAACATTGGATACTATTAAGTATGAGTCAGTCTTTGGGGTTAATAGAAGAGTTTTTTATTGTAAAACTCCGGGTACTCAATCTCTATATTATAAAATCACCGAAGGAATTGGCGGAAGTGAAGGAGCCGGAGGTTTATATGAAACCATAAGGCCTGGATATGGATTTGGATATAGTCTAAACTGTTACTCTAAATTTGATTCTCTTGGTAACTTTTTATTTGGAGGTGAATGCGCCGGTTTCAACAACAGCATTAAAGACGTTTATAATAGAGAAAATATTCAAATATCGCCAAACCCTTTTGACGACAAAATCTCAATAAGTTTTTTATCTGTAAATGCCAATAAAGGCAAATATCAAGTTTGCGTTTATAATTCTCAAGGAATTCTAATTCAGAATAATGAAATAGAACCTGAAGATGATAAAAAGGAACTCACCATTCTTTTACCTCATTACAAGCCAGGTATTTACTTTTTTGTTATAAAAAATGTACAGCAACGGTTTTTTTCTAGTAAGATTGTCAAACGATGAAGAAATAATTTAGAAATATATCCCTGTTAATTACAGCAGATGAATGTATGATTCTTGCAGAAGGTCTTGGTAATTTTCCTGTAAGATAACGTAACTTTCATTATTTTAGCTCCTTCGCCAATTTTAGTGTTTTATAAAAATTGATTCTTCCATAACCGGTATGTATATCAAACCCCGGTTCTCCAATATCATCGCATCCTTTAATGATTAGATCTCTTACCATTGCAGGACTGGCATCGGGTATTATACTGTATATTAAAGCTGCAAGGGCCGTTACCATAGGCGTGGCTGACGAGGTAGCTCCTTCTGCCAATATAGAATAATCTCCTTCATACGGAATAACGACCTTCCCGGTAGGACCATCCGCGGAATTATAATATCTTTTATCGGAGGGAGTGCAAATCACAATGCTATCCGGTGGGGCCATAACCGTTAATCGACTGCCAAAATGTGAACCCTGAATGATTTTTTGGCCATTATAATCCATTTCTTTATACCATGCTTTGTCATCGATAGTGCTGGCTCCAACAACAATCATGGAGTCTTTATTTCCCGGATAATCTTCTGTTTCCTTTGCACTGTTGCCTGCTCCAATAATGATCAGAACATTCTTTTTAGCAGCATACCTAAACGCATTTTCCAGTTTGTCCCAAGATTCAGATGATTTAGATGAACTTCCACTCAGGAAACTGCTGATATTGATCACTTTAACACCGGCATCTACCAAGTATATGATGGCTGCTGCATTGGATTCTGCAATATATTTCATCCAGGATGCACCCCATTGACTGAGTTCCTCTATATGGCTTTTCATGTAGCGTTGTAATCCTGCCGTGGTCGAATCGGGATAATCTTTAAAATATTTTTTTTGCAATTTTATCACGGCATGCTCAATACAGCCATAGGATGCAGTGATGACTTTACAATTGGGAGCAAGCCCCGTCATCCCGATTTTGTTGTTTCCTTTGGCAACAATAATACTTGAAACTAAGGTGCCATGAGCAACATTTTCGTATGTTTCGGTGTGATAAGCCCCCGGTGCATAGAATCCGGGGATTAATTGACCATACAAATCAGGATGGAAGAAATCAAATCCATTATCTAGTACCCCAATTTTTACCTCAGGGCTACCTTTGGTTATTTTCCATGCGTCTAACACTTGAAGTTTGTCGAAAATCCTTTTTTGCAGGAAAAATAAAGAATCGTTTGGAACAGCATCTTGTGCAAATGTGCTTGTATAAATTAATAAATCTAAAAGACAAAAATACAAGAACAGATTTAAAGTCTTCTTCATATACTATTGATTTTCTTTGATTTGAATTTAGTTCTCGCTTTTAAAAAAGAATAATCCGGTGGCACCATGAATGCCTATAAAAGCAGGTACAATCCATAATAACCAAATTTTACCCACAGTATGACCATTCACATTTGCATCAGAGTAAAAATAAACCAAAATACAAAACAGAAGGAATAAACCCGCAGTAAGATTTCCAACTTTATAGAAAAGTTGATATTCTCTTTCATCCAATTTCTTTTTCCCGATAAAAGGTTGCACTGCAAATAATGCAAAGGCAGCCATCCCAACTTCACCAAAAATGGCAACAGCTACCAAACTAATGATGCCTTCAATCAATTCAAAAGCAAATCTTTTTTTCATGTTTCATTCTCCTTTTTAAGTTAAGTAAAATATATTTTCAACAGGGCAATCAAAAAACTTAGCAAGATTCAAGGCCAATTTTACCGAGGGATTGAATTTTCCGTTTTCGATGGCATGTATGGTTTGTCGCGATACCTCCACCTTTTCGGCAAGTTCTTCTTGAGTAATTTGGTTTTTTTGAAACCTTAAGGCCTTTAAATTATTTGCTAAATTCATTTTGAATATTTTTCAAAAGACGATGCAAATGTATATAATAGATTACATAATGTAAAGTATTATATACATTTATAACGAAATTTAACGGCGTACAATTTGATTAATTAGATGTAAATGCCTTAGGAGCAGTTGCTTTAGTGCTGTTTATTCAGCAAAAGAAAATCTTCATGCGCTAATGCTAAAAATTCAATTTATGATGTTTGGTATTACATCGCCAGTAAAAAACACAAGAAGTTAATTACTTACCATCTCCTGACATCGTCACTTATTTTCCTTTGAATTTATAAATAGCAAAATATCAACTGCTTGAATGATTATTTTCGTCAATTTGGGTGAATCGGTTGGGGAAGTTTACTTTTACATTTGCATATTTTAAAGTTGAAAAATAATTCCTACAATGCTTGTGGTTCTTCGTTGAATGCACTTAGATTAATT
>CAZJBB010000152.1:0-8048 GCA_964543995.1 uncultured Bacteroidales bacterium | reverse complement strand
ATAGCTTCAGGTGACTGGAGTTCAGACGTGTGCTCTTCCGATCTGGAGCAGTTCCGGCAGGAATGGTTGCTGAAATGGTTCCAGTTGCAGCAACACCTGCTAATGTACCAATGGTAACGGGGCTAGCAAAGCTACCGCTAGCATCAGATAATTGAGCAGTCCAAGAATTGTTATTATAAACCGTGGTAGCACCTGTCTTTGTATAAGGAACGCTTACAGCAGCACCTGCACAGTATGAACTGGAAGAAAGCGCTGAAGTAGCAATGGTATTTTGAGCAGCCGGAGCCCAAGAAACTGACATTCCGGTAAAATTGGTTGCATTAGCAGGAGAATTGTTATAAGCTGTTGGTCCTTTAACAAAAGTAGTAGATACCGTATCTCTACCTGTTCCAATTACTGTTGAATCATCCCATGCATATTCACAATATACTTTGTAAGTACCATCAGGAAGCAAATTGTAGGGTGTAGTACCGGCAATGTCGTTCCCAAACCAAGTATAGGATAATGCAGCATAAGCAGTTAAAGTAGATCCTGCGGTGACATCCACAACACTTGAAGCTGATTTTGCTTTCCATTGAAGTAGATGAGAATTGCAATTGCTGGCAGAACCTAATCTAGCTCTTGTTTTAACAAAGACTCCGGTTGAGTATTCTACCCAACAAGCAACAAAATGTCTTAATGTGTATGAACCGCTTTTTGAAACCGGGGTGACGTTAAATGTCATGGTCCCTGCGGTTTGAGAACTCGCATTTTTTGTCACAAAAATGCCTGCCATTATGGCAAAACAAAATAAAAGTTTTAGTAATTTCTGTTTCATTTTTTTTAATTATTATTTGGTTTATGTTATTAGTTTAACAAGGTGCAAATTTATTATTAATTCCAAATATTAAGATATTTTAACGTTGATATTTGTCAATAAATTTGTATTTTTTATCAGTAAAATTTACAGATTTAATTCATATAATTCAATACTTATTTACATAAATAGATCTTAACATGCATTATATAATTTGTAAATGTCAGAAATACTGTGACTTATGTTTGACTTGAATTTTCAATGCCTTTTTGTAATTATTAATTTGTTCTTTTGCTCAATTAATTTTAAGATTTGCATGAATACTTCAGAAAACGCCACTTGGATACCCCCTTATTGGTTTGGAATGTTTTTCAACCGAATACGATATTTTTTCAAGAAAATGACTCGAAAATTCACTATGCCTAAGTTTGCCATGATAGAAATAGCCACCAATTTCTGGTTGAGTAAGGCTTTGGGTGTGGTTACCGAATTAAATTTGGCAGACATATTAAAAGAAAAGGACTTATCGATTGAGGAATTGGCAATAAAATCTGAATGTAAGACCGAAGCTTTATATCGTTTTATGAGGGCTTTGGCTGGCGAAGGCGTTTTTAAAGAAAAAAGAAATCGGGTTTTTACCCATACAAAACTATCGCTTACCCTTTGCGAAGGAGAAGATTCTGTGAAACACTTTATCAGGTATTCCTGCAGTTCGAATAATTGGGATCAATATAATCAGATGCTCGAATGCTTAAAAACCGGAAAAAGTGCCTCAAACATTCTCTATGGAATGGAAGGATTTGAACGCATGGAGAAAAATGAGGATAAAAACGACAGGTTTAACAAAGCCATGACAGATATTTCCAACATTGCCATAACCATTATCACTCAATCGTTTCCGTTTTCAAAATACAATAAAATCGTTGACATTGGGGGAGGCCAAGGCAAGTTACTTTGCGCTATTATCGATAAATTTGGTAATACCCAAGGCATCTTGTTCGACCAAATACATGTGGTAAGTAAAAATCATGCTTTTCCCCATTTGGAAGAAAGAAGCAATCGAATTGAAATTGTGAGTGGTAGTTTTTTTGATTTTGTGCCTGAAGGAGGTGATTTATATATTTTGAAAAATGTACTGCATGACTGGAATGATGAAGATGCTTCTAAGATTCTGAAAAACCTTAAAGACTCCATGAATCCAAAAGCAAAGCTCATTATTGTTGAATATGTTTTTAGGCCTGATAATAAGCCGAATTATGGGAAGGTACTCGATATTCAAATGCTGATTTCAACCCAAGGAGGAATAGAGCGCACCCAAGAGCAGTATACTGATCTTTTGAAGGTAAATGGTTTTAAACTCAATAGGATAATTCCAACCTTGGCACCTTTCAGTTTAATTGAGGCAGAAAGAAATTCCTAATATCGTACAACTTTAATATCTGAAATACCGGCATCCATATTAATGATTATTTTTTGAGATGCAGTTTCAAAATTCGGAGTTTTATACACATTATCAGAGCTTTGTGTAAAATCTTTAAATGATTTTGAAGATAAAGCATGATCACAGTGTATCTCACATCCACTAGCCTTTGGAATTTCAATATGAACTGATGATGCCCCTGCTTCAATGTCGACTTTTGTTAATGGCACAAGAGCCCCCAGTTTTAAATGTATTGATGATGCCCCTGCATTCAATGAAATATTGGAAGTTTTATATGGGCTAAAATCAAAATCTAAATCCGCTGCCCCAACATCAAAATTTACATCCCAAACAGGTCGGGTATTTAATGAAAAGGTAACTTTTTCTCCACCCACTCCCCAATGTTTGCGTTTCTTTTTCGAACTCACTGAAATTTGCGTAGTTTGACTATCTGTTTTTGAAGTCATTTCGTATCGATCGTTTTTAGTATTCGATTGAAAATCAAACAATTCTGTTGTAGAGTCTTGTAAAACAATATTGGCTGCATTGGCTTCGAAATGCAATTGAGCTTTTTGAAAGGTGGTATCGTATTTTATTTTAAGCTGTTGTACTTCTGTGCTTTCAGTTTCATCATCCCAATGGAAAAACCAATAGTTTTTAGTGTCTTTCATTTGGAAAAGCAAAACCAAACTGATAAGCACACTGAGGACTAATAAGCCCAGCTTTAAAGTGTTTTTTATGGGTAGAACAGAAATTCCCCAAAATATTAAAATCATGGGCCACATATTAAACAGTGCATGCCAAGGAAAAGTAATGATTCCCAGGTTTTTCCCCATCCAAACAAGACCTATAATTAAAAGTAATATTCCCCAGAATATTTTTTTTACATTGATTTCCATGGTTTATTTTTTAAGTTTAAGACTTTTAAAAAGCAAAATAGCGCCAATAATGATTAAGATTACCGGCCAAAAATCCCTGAAGCGAATTTCAGGAATCAGATGATCGGCTAAAAAAAGCGCTCCTATGAATATGAGTGCAATCCCACCAATTAATGAGGTTGAGGGATCGATTTTTTTAGAAGGAATGCTGGAAATGGGTTCCTCTGCTGCAGGCGTAAATCCCGGAGAAGAATAATAGTGGGTTTCTTTTTCCTTTTGGGGAATGACAATCCAACAAATTAGGTAGATTAAAACTCCACCCCCAATCGTTCCTAGTAAAACGAAAGCAATTCTAATTGCCACAGGGTCTATATTAAAATATTCTGCAATTCCGGCAGCAACCCCTCCAATTATTTTATGGTCGACATCTCTATACAATCTTTTTGTTGTCATGAGTTTAAATTTTTGGTAAGACGAATCTGAAAACCCTAAAGTTACAATTTGTGTTTAGGTAAGAATAAACAAGCATCGCCATAGCTTAAAAACCTGAACCGGTTTTGAAGGGCATACTGGTACACTTCTTTCCATTTTTCGCCAATAAAGGCTGAAACCAACAGAAGTAAAGTGCTGCGTGGTTGGTGAAAATTGGTAATCATACCTGTAACGATTTGGTATGGATAGGACGGGAGAATGATTAATTGAGTGTATGCTTGTAAAATTGAGGTCTTACGGATTTCCATTTCTTGTAAAAGAGCGTTGAAAGCTTGCAAAGGGCTCACGTTTTCATCACTAGTGTATGGATACCATTGATTCAGATGAAATGGATACGCCATAGGTTTATGTGAATGAAGCTGATGCCCAATCCAATAGGCACTTTCTATGGTGCGAACTGAAGTTGTTCCTACTGCTATGATGGGTTCTTCAATTTTTTTAATGATGTCTTCTACCCATTCCTTTTGAATAATAATGTTTTCAGAATGCATCACATGGGTTTCAATTTCAGATACATCAATCGGCTTGAAAGTACCTGCCCCAACATGCAAGGTCAAAAAGGTGGTAGATACCTGCTTGGTTTTCAAAGAATTCATTACTTCATTTGAAAAATGCAAACCGGCTGTAGGTGCAGCCACTGAACCTAATGGATCCGCATAAATGGTCTGGTATCGCACCGGGTCGTTAATATCCACATCTCTTTTAATATAAGGAGGCAAGGGAACTTTTCCACAACATTCAATGATTTTATAAAAGGGGGTGTTTTCCGGGTACCAACTAAATTCAATAAGCCAAGCACCATCAAATTCACCTTGGTTTTCGGCATATAGCATCCCATCCATATTTTCTGCATGTATCTCAATGCCTAATTTCCCGTTTTTCCACTTTTTTTTGTTGCCAACTAAACATTTCCACCTACAGCTATTGGTTTGACTAAAAGCTATGTTTATTTCGGTGGATGGGAAAACAGGCTCTAAGCAAAATATTTCAATATGAGAACCTGCATTTTCTTTTTGAAATAACAATCGGGCATACATTACTTTGGTATTGTTAAACACCAGCAATGATTTTTCCGGGAGATAGGCTGAAATTTGGTTGAAATGGGTTTCTTGGATTTTTCCGGTCGAATCTAAAATCAACAATTTTGATTCATCACGACGGGGAAGCGGATGCAGGGCAATCCTTTCGGGAGGAAGCGGATAATCATATTCCTGCAAATGGATAGGAAACCTTAACATCTTAGGTGAAAAGTTCGGAAACGTCAATTAGGTCGCCATATTTGATTAAAACTTCTTCAACATTCAAGGCGACCACTTTTTCAATTTTATTTTTTTCAATCATAAACCATATCTCAACGTACAAGTCATCAAGCATATATAGTTTAATTAAATGAGGAGGTTTTTGTTTTGCAAATAATTCAGTTCCATGATTGAAAACATAGTTTAACCTTTCGGATAAACTTAACAATATAAAACTCTCCAATGGAATCATGAATAATATTTTCGGTAAAAATAATGTGAATTATTATATTTGCAAATAAAGTTGTAATTCTTTTTAAAATGCAAGTAAAAGAAATCATAAACGCCATTGAAGAATACGCTCCTTTAAGTTATCAAGAGGAGTATGATAATAGCGGTTTGCAAGTGGGAAGTGCGGCAATGGAAGCCAAAAAGGCTTTAATCTGCTTAGACATCACCCTTTCGGTTGTTGAGGAAGCCTTAGAACATCATTGCAATGTCATTATATCTCATCATCCACTGATATTCAACGGGATAAAAAAAATAAGCGATAAAAATTATATTGAGAAAATAATTACCATTGCCATTAAAAATGATATTGCCATTTACTCAGCTCACACGCATTTGGATAATGTAAGTAATGGGGTAAATAAAACCTTAGCAGAAGTTCTTGGTTTGAAAAATTATTCCATTCTTAAGCCCGCTGCTAAATTATTGCGAAAGTTGGTAACATTTTGCCCCATTGAAAGTGTAGAAAAGGTGCGCGAGGCCTTGTTTGCTGCCGGAGCCGGAAAAATTGGTAATTACGATTGTTGTAGCTCCAATACCTTAACCGAAGGAACTTTTAGAGCGAACCTAGACGCCAATCCTTTTGTGGGAGAAAAAGGCAAACTGCACCTAGAAAACGAAATTAGAATCGAAACAATATTCCCATATTATATAGAAAATCAGATTGTTGATGCACTAATTTCAGCTCACCCTTATGAAGAGGTTGCCTTTGATATTTATCCTTTGGAAAATAAGTTCACTAGGGTTGGCTCGGGTATGATGGGCGAACTGATTGAGGAGGTTTCAGGCAGGCAATTAATGGAAACCATACGTGAGAAATTAAAAGTGCCCATGCTAAGATATTCCGGTGCTTTGGATAAAAAAGTAAAAAAAATAGCCATTTGTGGTGGAAGTGGAGCGTTTCTGATAAAAGATGCCCTAAGAAGAGGAGCAGATGTTTTTTTGTCGTCTGATATTAAATACCATGCTTTTGGGGATTACAGCGATAAGCTTTTATTAATAGATGCGGGTCATTTTGAAACTGAGCAATTTACAAAACACTTATTATGTGAAATTTTAAATGAAAAATTTCCTACCTTTGCAACCCGAATTTCTGAGCAGGATAATAACCTGGTAAAATATTTTATTTAAGATTGTATAATTTAAAACAATAGCACTATGGCGAAAACCATTGCCAAACCGGAAGCCAAAGGCACAGAAAAACTTCCCAAAAAAGCAGCCGGAACAAAAAAAGTAGTTGAAACAGAGACCGCTCCTGTTGAAACGGATGTTCAAGAGGAAGTATTAGCTTCAAATATTAATATAGTCAAAAAGAGTGAGGATGACGGAAAAGATGTCACGATTGAGAAAAAATTAGTGGCATTATATTCTTTGCAACAAGTAGATTCTCAGATAGATAAAATTAAAATTGTCAGAGGAGAATTACCCCTTGAAGTTAGCGATTTAGAAGATGAAGTTGCCGGTTTAGAAACCCGTATCGAAAACTATATCAGTGAAATTGAAACCTTGAAAACAGCTTTAGCGGAAAAACAAGGTTCAATTACCGAAAGTAAAACGCTGATGAAAAAATATGAAGATCAGCAGATGAAAGTTCGCAATAACCGCGAATATGATGCCATTACAAAGGAACTTGAGTACCAAGAATTGGAAATTCAACTTTCCGAAAAACGCTTACGGGAATACAGCATTGCTTTGGAAATGAAAAACACTGAAGTGGAAGCGGCACAATCTGATTTGAAAGAGAGAAAAAACGAACTTGATATTAAAAAAGCAGAATTAGACGACATTATTGCTGAAACGGATAAAGAAGAACAACAACTTTTAAACAAATCAAAAGACAGTCATCAGTATTTTGAGGAAAGACTTTTAAGTGCCTATTATAGAATTAGAAACAACGCCAGAAATGGATTGGCTGTAGTTCAAATTGAGCGCGATGCTTGTGGGGGTTGCTTTAGTAAAATCCCACCCCAACGCCAATTGGATATAAGAATGCATAAGAAAATCATTGTATGCGAGTATTGTGGTAGAATTCTTATCGATAACGAAATAGCAGAAAAAGCGGTTAACGCCTAGTTGAAATCTTAATAATAAAAAACCCTTATTCTTCAGAGAGTAAGGGTTTTTTGTTGTTTAGAATAAAAGTTTCTGAAAAGAATTTTAAACCCGAGTTCCGCATTAGAGATTTTATACCATTTCGAATTATAATATTGTCTTACAGCTTACCTTAAAATGCCGATGCAATAGATGTTTGGGTCAATCGAGCTTAGCGAAGATTGGACCATTACATATATGCAAACGGTATTAATCAACATTAATGAAGCTATAACTCATTGATATGTCCATCATTAGCAAAGAATTCAAGCGGAAACGACAAAGCAAATGTAATTTTCGAAATTCTTCAAAGCATTTGCTATGTCGGGGTTACCCCAATGAATGCTTTAGTTCGTGCCTCCTAATGCCTAACTTGGGTTAAACAAATTTATCTCCTTTTTCAATGGTTACATCATTTACAAATTGTCGAATGAGTTGTTCGTCCGTTTTTTTGCAAATAAGCAAAATGTTGTCATTTTCTACAACAATATAGTCGTCCAATCCTTCGATAACCACTAATTTTTCTTTTGGCATATCAATAACACAATTTTTGGTATTGTACAGCATTACATTTTTACCAACCACGGCATTTCCTTCCTGATTTTTATCTCTGATTTCATACAAGGATCTCCAAGTACCTAAGTCAGACCATCCAAAATCTGCAGCCAATACATATACATTTTGGGCTTTTTCCATGACGCCATAGTCAATGGAAATGCTTTTACAAACAGCGTATGTTTTTTTAATATAATCCTGCTCTTGGGGGGTGTTATAAATTCCTGATCCTGCGCTAAACAAAGAGCTTACTTCGGGAAGCAACTGTTCAAGAGCTTCAATAATAGAGG
>CAZJBB010000151.1:0-8088 GCA_964543995.1 uncultured Bacteroidales bacterium | reverse complement strand
AAAGACTTCTTATAGCAAGTGCTTACCCTTTCTGGCAAACTAACGAGTAATCAATCCTTAAATATCTAATTCCCATTAAAAGCCCTTTAAACCTATCATTATTCATTATTAATTTTCTTATCATCATAAATCAAAAAAAGGCTCCCCTTTCGGCAAGCCTTTTGTTTTTTCAAACAAGTGAACTTAATTTTTTAGCACACCGTTGGGGTAGCAACCGAAGTTTCTTTAGGATGGTGGAGACCATAATCCATTATGCTTCTGGCTTTAAAGTACACATCGTAAAAGTTGGGCTTTGTGTTTACGTAGTTTTGCATAAGCTTGTCGAGTATGTGCAAGCTTTCTATGGCAAGTTTTAAGAGTTTTAGGAAGCTGCTTCTTTCTGAGGAGTGATTCGTTTGACCCGCTTTTTCTGCTGTTCCTTAAGCATTTTGATATAAGCACTAAATTCCTTGCGCTCTTCGTCGGTCCAAGCTTTGTCAATAACTGTGAAATCGACATCTTTCGGTTCTCTGATTAGTCCCATTGCTATTTTTTAAAGTATTGATTAATTAATCTGTTTGCAGCCGGTGTTTCAATTATCATTTTCGTTCCTTTAAAATGAGTTGCATAAAGAGTCTCTTGGTAATGCCGAACCAAAACGGTCTTAGCATCAAAAGCAAGATAGCCGTCATAACCTTTTTCAAAAGAAAGTTTGCATGCAAAAGCAACTAAATTGCCTGGAACACCAGTATAAATTTTTGTCTTAGCTTTGTTGAACTTTGCACTTTCAATCAAGTGCATGTATATATGATCTCCCCTGTCGCTTATACTTATCAAGCCTTGAATAATTTTCGGATTATTCCTAATTACAAGTTTAAATGTTTGTCTGTCATTAAGTTTTAACTGCTCTTGCCAATTAAATTGCCAGTCGGCTTTATTTATTTGTTTGATGTCCTTACTGTGAAGTTGAAAAATGTCTGTATCAAAAACATCCCCTGAAATTGAATTCTCAATGGAATTGGTCAATTTGTCGATTTCAATATCAACTAATATTTTCTTCGGTACTTTCACTTATCAAAGGTACAAAATATCCGTCAAATAAACGTCTGGAATAATGATAAATTTTCAAGTTTGTGTTATCCTCAATGCTTGCCGTTCAACTAGTTTATACCTCCAACTACATTCTATTTGTGGTGGCTTTTTCCTTCTCCATTTATAATTAATTGCGTAGCTTCAAATAAAATTGCTGTGCATCTAAATATAACAGAAATGCAATAATTTGTTTTATTTGTAAAAGAAAATCCTTGTTTTTCAACGCTATGTGTCATCATTAAAATATCTACTTTCCCTAAAAGCCCTTTAAACCTTTCACTATCCTTATAAATAAAAAAAGGCCCCCCTTTCGGAAAGCCTTTCAAACAACAAGCTATGGAAAACAAATTAACCCTCTTTCTTCATTTCCACATCCAATTCGAGTATATGCCCATTTTTAAACTCTAATTGGAATTCACGGTTTTGGTAGCCTTCTTTTGAGCATGTTACATGGTAAGTGCCTGCCTTAAACTTACTCAATTGACATTCGCCGTTAATATCGCTTAACGCGCTGGTATTCAGTTCTGCTATGCTAAGTTTTACGCCTACGAGTGCTTGCTTAGGTTCTGCAGCCCCTTCAATAATCACAAAACAATTTGCTTTCAAAGCATTATGATGAATACCAAAGCTGTCCAAGCTGAGGTAATCTTCAAATTCTTTTAGAAGTTGTGGTTCACTGCTTTTATAGTGCCCATAAATAAAGTCGCGCATGTTTTGAACGGCTATATGGGCCTTTTGATATTCCAACTCAATGGATTCACTGCCTTCAATTTTTCTGGTTTCAGTGAGAATTTTAGGATTCTGATGCACTTCAGAATAGGCATTAATTTTCTGTCCCATTTCTTCTATATCATCAGCGGTAACATTCGTTAATACATGGTTGTTTTCAACCATAGCATTATACATAACCCGTGCACGACTCAGGGCAGTTAAGCCGGCAGCGTTAGATAAGTAAGTTTCCCCTCTTTTCAGTTGGTTCATTAACACCACTAAATTTGAATTCCTTGCCAAAGGCAGTGCTTTGTGGGCAATACGTATCACTGCTTCGGCCATGGCTATTTTGGCTTTTGCAGTGTCTTGGGTTACACCTTTTCGGTCAGCCGCCAATAAGTCTTCCGCATGCTCAATGTTAGCAACACTTTGATCGAGCTTGTCCTTCTCGGCAGCATAGCCATCAATCAGTTCTACTTTTTCGGCACGGGCCGAATTAAATCTCTGAATACCTTTGAAGTTAAACAACTTCATTCTGTAAAATTTTTTCATGGTACATAAGTTTTTAGTTTATTTAAATAGCTCTTTGCTATTTTAAACTTATATACCCCCATGGAATTCCGAAATGGAATAATTTATGGAATTATTTTTCGGTTTTTTTGAATTTATTTTGTGTATTACTGATATTCAGACGAAAAAGTTGAAAGTGAAAAGTAAAAAGTGGAATATACTAAAGTGGAAAAGAGACCGTATAAACCAATTCACTTTTGTCCGAAGGCCATTTACTTTCGTCCAAAGGCCATTCACTTTTGCCCGAAGGCCATTTACTTTCTTCCGAAGAACATTCACCATCGTCCGAAGGCCGTTTACTTTCGTCCGAAGACCATTCACTTTCATCCGAAGGCCATTTACTTTTGTCCGAAGGCCATTCACTTTCGTTCGAAGGCTATTCACTCCTGCCCGAAAGGCATTCACTTTCATCCGAAGGCCATTGACTCTTGCCCGAAAGCCATTTACTTTCGTCCGAAGATCATTCACCCTCATCCTAAGGCTGTTTACTATTGCCCGAAGATCATTCACTTTCTTCCGAAGGCCATTTACTCTCATTCGAAAGGTAATCACCAACTCAGTTTTTTAATGCATAGTGTTTTACAACGTCACAACCAAATTGAATTTGAGCTAGAGTAAAGATGAAAGATCATTGTTTTGTAGCCAATGCAACAATTGCTTTGACGTATAGGATGCTACTACATGCTGGGCCGGTTTTGTTTTAAATGGGAAATAAGGAAACTCAGTTTTTTGCAAAATACTTTTCAAGCAATAGCTTTAAAGTTTCCTGGTCGTAATTGGCCCTTTGTGGGTTTCCATTCATAAGAGTAACCAATTCACTGATTTTTTTGGTGACCCATTTTCGAATGGAATCGGAAGTGATTTCTTTTCGTTCATATTCGTTAAACAATGCCGTAACTCTTTCAATTACATCTTTTTGTAACATGTTTTCATCTGCTGCTTTCAATGCATCGAAATGAACTTTATTGCCATTTATTTTAAATCCGGGAAAGCATTTTTCTATATCATCCTGTACAATAGGTATTTTAAAAAAAGCTTTCAGGCAAAAAATCAGTTTCCCTTGAGTTTGATAATACAGTTTAAAAACCTTATCCAATCGATCAAATTCATTTTTAATGATTATTCTGCTCATGGTTTCTACCGGAGAGGTATAGGTTTTTGTAGAATACGTTTCGTTCAGTTCTTGGAATTGAGGAACCTTGTTCTTTGTCCCCATGTCGTAACAAATATTGTTTATGATAACAGAGAAATAGGTTTTAAGAAGTACCTTCCCATTAAATTGCGCTTGTATTTTAGGAATTTTGATTAAAAGTTGCTCATTAATTTGTTGGGTAAGGTCGTCTTTGTTTGACGGAGAGAAGAAACCTTTATATAGATATTTATTGACAATAATCTTTATAATGGGTTGATAATGAACAATTAAATTGTTTGGATTCGTTTTTAAAAGTTGTATTTCATATCCATTTTCATCCATCCTGTCGAAAACTATTGTTCAGCAGGGTAAAAATAATATTTTTTTAAAATACAAGTACGAAGTATAACATAAAATTTTAACAATAAGATATTCAGGATTATATGTGATATTCAAATAATAGGGTTACTCAATTATTCTATACATTTAGGGTTTTGGCATTTTGGAAAAACTCCTTTTTATTATTTCCGATATAATGAATAAAATACCTTACTTTTAGCAAACCATACTGAAATTGTACTAAAAAACTAAATCTATGTATTCAACAATCCATCGCCTCAGCACAAAAGCAATTTTCTTGCTAATCAGCATCTCCTTGCTATTCAATTTGGAGATTCATGCACAAGCACCACAATCTATTAATTATCAAGGCGTAGCTCGGGATAATAGTGGAAATGTGCTTTCTACTCAAAGTGTTTCACTCCGATTAAGTATATTAAGTAGCAGTGCCACTGGCACTGCGGTCTATGTGGAAACACATAGCCCAACTACCGATGCATTTGGTTTGTTTTCTATTAAAATTGGGCAAGGAACCCCTGTTTCAGGTACTTTTAATACCATAAGTTGGGGGTCAGATGTGTATTATTTAAAGGTTGAAATAGATCCTGCCGGAGGGGCCACTTATCAATTGGTTTCTACCAACCAGTTTGTTTCTGTACCTTATGCTTTATATGCAAAAGAGAGTGGTACGAGTAACTCCTGGTCACGGACAGGAAACTCGGCAACGGTGGATGGTACCCATTTTATTGGAACCACCGATAATATTCCTTTTAGTTTTAAGGTAAATAATCAAAAAGCTGGAAAAATAGATCAACTGAACCGAAATGTATTTTTAGGATATCAATCTGCAAATGTGCTTACTTCAACCGACAATGTGGGTATCGGGTATCGCTCTTTATATCAAAACACCTCAGGCTTTGGAAGTGTTGCTGTAGGTAGTCAGTCCATGCTTTCCAATACCACGGGTAATTGTAATACCGCCTTAGGGTCAAACGCCATGTATGCCAATACCTCCGGGACTACCAATACCGCTTTAGGTTATCAAGTTTTATATTCAAATACTTCCGGAAACGACAATACCGCCGGAGGATATCGATCCATATTATACAATACTACTGGAGCCGGAAACACTGCTTTTGGTTCAAATGCCATGAAATATAATGCCACCGGAAGTTCTAATGCTTCACTGGGCGCCGGTTCTTTACAAAATAATGTAGCAGGGAGTAATGGAGTCGCCGTGGGTTTTAATTCACAGTTAAATGCCAACAGTACGGCAACTGCTTTTGACAATACGAATACTTCGGTAGGTTATCAATCCCTGAAAGGTTCTGCTACCCCAACAGCAAACACCGGATTGGCAAATACTGCCATCGGACGGGATGCTTTATCTTCCAATGCCTCCGGAAGCAATAATACAGCAAGTGGTTATAATTCAATGTTTGCAAATACTTCAGGAAACTACAACAGTGCTTTGGGTTCCGGTGCTCTTTCTTCGAATACCAGTGGCAATGTGAATACAGCCATGGGGTATATGTCGCTTAATGTCAACACCACCGGAAATCAGAATACAGCCATGGGGAATGCTTCTCTTTCCTCGAATACAACCGGAGAAGCCAACACAGCCATGGGGACACAATCGTTGCAGAACAACACCATAGGTACTGAGAATACTGCTCATGGTAGGGTTTCATTGGCATTGAACACCACCGGGAATTTTAATACGGCTACAGGCAGTGTTTCTCTTTTTCATAATACCACAGGAAGCAATAATACCACCATGGGATACGGAGTATTATATACCAATACCACAGGCAGCAATAATACAGCTTTAGGGGTGAGTGCCGGGCAAAACAACAATGGTTCCTCCAATGTCTTTATTGGTTATCAGGCCGGTTGGAATGAATTGGGTTCAAACAAACTCTATATTGCCAATAGCAGCAGCAATCCACCCTTAATCTATGGTGATTTTTCTTCCTTGAGAATAGGGATTGGAACCATTACTCCGGCAACTTCACTGGATGTAAATGGCATTATTACAGCCACCGGTGGAAATTCAAGTAACTGGAACATGGCTTATGGATGGGGTAATCATGCAGGATTGTATCGCCCCATTGGCTGGGTGCCTTCTTGGACAGACATTACCAACAAACCCACTTTTGCTCCCGTCGCAAGTAGTGGTAGTTATAATGATTTAACCAACAAGCCCACGTTGGATGGTTCAGAAACCAAAGTCATGGCAGGGAATAATATTTATATTAATGGAAGCGGGACGACTTCCAATCCATATATTATAAATTCTTCGGCCAGTGGGGGCAGCAGCAATTGTTTTACGCATCATATTGGAGAGCTTTTCCAGGGGGGCATCATTGTCCATTTATGGTTTGATGATGCAAATGTGGAGCATGGCTTGATAGCATCCATTGAAAACCTTATGAATGGCAACTCAACCTGGACACAATGGAGCAACGTCTCTTCTGATGGAACAGCATGGTCACTGGTAGACGGACAATCTAATTCCGCTTCTATTATCGCCATGCCGGGACATGAATTTAGTGCGGCCGCCTTATGTGCCAATTATTCACACGATGGTTACTCTGATTGGTATTTGCCTTCCTTTTTTGAATTGTATCAAATCTACACTTCATTCTTTACCGTGACAACCATAAGGGAGTATTATATGTTAATGTGGGTAGATGGTGGATATTGGAGCTCAACCGAAAGCTACACCGGTCAGGCAATGTATATTGATATGATGACAGGAGGGCTATTACTTAGTGCCTCTAAAAGCCTAATGAAAGGGGTGAGAGCTTTTAGGAGATTTTAACTTCTAACTTTTTTTGCTGGCAAGGCTTTGATATTGAAGCCTGAGAGTGACTTTTGTGAATTCTTAAATGGACCTAAGTGAACTGGGTTGCCATAGTGTAATTATACCTGTCTTTAGCAGAAGTTCGAGCGCTTATAATACGATGAAAGGAGTTGCTTAACTTGAAGAATTAACATTAAAATATAATATAATACGACAAAAGTTTAAATTGTATAAATGGTTGATAAACAGTGAAAAATGAATATTGTATTGTAAATAAAATCCAATAATAGCAAATATTAACAAGATATATTGCAAATTCCTTTGTGTTATATTATCTTTGGCAGTGAAACTATTAATACTGAAATTATGGAAAATTTATTGCTCGAGTATTTGTCAGGGAAAAAACAAACCCTAAAAGAATCGGTCTTGCATCCGGTAATAACCATTAATCGCACGCATGGGTGTAATTCCGATTTCCTAACGAATATGCTGGTAAATAAGTTAAATGAATGTGGAACTGTACCTAACTCTAAAAAATGGACTTTAATCAATAGAGAGGTAATTGAAAATACGGCAAATGAACTTCATGTGAGCACCGATAAAGTGAGGGAGTTGACAACCAGCACCAATAAGAGTATCATTCAGGATGTTTTAATGGCCTTTACCAATGAAATTTGTTCTTCCAAAACAAAAAACACCATACAGGATGTGGTTAATACTTTTGCTCAAAAAGGGAATCTGGTGTTGGTGGGAAGGGCCGGGTTTTCATTATTACAGCACCATCAAAAAGCACTGCATATTAAGTTTATGGCACCTTTAGATTGGAGGATTCAAAATGTACAGGAAAAGTATCAAGTATCCCTTTCGGAAGCAAAAGAAAGAGTGGAAGATGTTGATAGTAAAAGAAAACAATTTAATGCTAACTTTTCAAAAAACCAATCAGACGAAGAGGTGTACGATTTGATTTTTAACTGCATGAAGCTGTCACCGGAAGTAATTGTGGATTCGATTATTAATGTGTTGAAGTTGAAAAAGATGATATAGGGAGTGGAGGGTGAAATTTCATGTTGAATAACAAATTAAATCTAAAGACTTAATTGTGAAGTTATTGGTATTAGGTTATTAATTGTTTTGAAATTTTATTAAAAAAGAAACATGCAGGCGAGATAAATTTCTAACAGCCTCCTGACTTCGTCACTTATTTTCCTTTGAATTTATAAATATCAATATATCAACTGCTTGAATGATTATAGGTATTAATCTTTCTTTCTCCTTGATGAGAAAGAAACAAAGAATCAAGAAACGGAAAATGCTTCCTCCCGCTCTGGCTTGTCATAAGAAAATCAAAGAGCCTGGTGCAAGCACATTTCATGATTTTCTAATGACAAGCCATTCACATCCTACCCCATCCCCGCTTTCCGTTTCGGGCCTGCGCACTTGTTGCTAATTCAAATTGAAT
>CAZJBB010000150.1:0-8104 GCA_964543995.1 uncultured Bacteroidales bacterium | reverse complement strand
CGTACCCACCATCGGTGGTTTTTATCGTTTTTATACAGTATTCATGCCCACTGCCACCGTAAGTTTTTTGCCAAAGCAGTTGTGCGCTAACTGAACTTGATAAGAATGCCATTGCAAATAAGAAGTATAAATTTTTCATCTATAAAAAGGATTATGAATATACAAATGTATTATTCTTTGTCAGAATTCAATATTATTGAAGATTTTTATTTGTTAAATCATTTTTATCATTACATTTGCAACGAAATAATTCTATTTTAAAATTTCTCTTTACATCTTTTTTCTCAAACCCCACTTTTCAAATCCACGAAATTTCTAATCGTGTTTTATTCTTTAAAATTAATTTTATCTTATGTACGACATCGTAGAACTTAATGCTAAATTGCTCAACGACTTAAAAGACATAGCTAAGCAGCTGAATGTCCCTAAAACTGAAACTATGAAAAAACAAGACCTGATATATAGGATTCTTGATCAACAAGCTTTGAACCCTACTCAGGAAATGCTTGAAAAAGAAAGAAAAAACAAAGAAAATGCACTTAAAAGTCGTAAAAGAAAAGAATTTGTAAAGGTTAGCAATAAACCTTTAGTTAAAGTAAATACTGATGAAGTTAAAGTTGAAACTAAGATAAGCCCTAAAATAACTCCTAAGGTGACACTCAAGGAAGATCCCAACATTTTGGAAAGTACATTTTCGGAAACTTCTATCCCTGAAACTCCTAAACCCAAAAGTCATCATCCACATTTAAATCTGGAAAAGAAACCCAAG
Organism: uncultured Bacteroidales bacterium; assembly: GCA_964543995.1. GTDB lineage: Bacteria > Bacteroidota > Bacteroidia > Bacteroidales > CAIXTV01 > CAIXTV01. The sequence continues at coordinate 7,335 of CAZJBB010000150.1, read as the reverse complement.
GTGGTTGAAAATACACAAACTGCGGTTAGTAATATTACCGATATTACCCAAGAACAGTTTATTCCGGTACTTGATAAATTGATAGATAAAAAACCTTTCCTTAAACCGGGAAACAGACCTTTGAATAAGAATTTCAAGCCTAAGCAAAATAACCAAAATGTAAATACCGGTCAATTACCGATTACCGATTTTGATAATATTGAATCGAAAAGAGTAAGTATTAATCTGAAATCGGAAGATCCTTTCATAAAAGAACTCGAAAGTACACCGGATACAGAGCCTATTGTTGATGAAGTGATTATTCCAGTTTTGCCCAATGAAAATATTGCTTCTGAGGGGAATGTTACAGTGACTTCCCCAGAAACCAATTCTGTTGAAGGAGGGGCTCAGAACACAGCTGTTGAAAGAGACAAAAGTTTTGAACGAGATTTGCAATTCAAAAACAATAAATTCAAACCTAATTTTGTAGAGCGCCGTAAAGAGGATATTCCCAATGAATTTGATGGCATTGTCAGCGCCGAAGGGGTTGTTGAAATTATGCCGGATGGTTATGGTTTCTTACGCTCTTCCGATTATAACTATTTAAATTCACCTGACGATGTGTACATTTCTCAAGCTCAAGTAAAAGCAAATGGACTCAAAACAGGGGATACGGTAAAAGGGACCATTCGCATTCCCCGTGAAGGCGAAAAGTACTTCCCTTTAGTGAAAATTGAAATGATCAACGGGAAATCACCTGAAGAAGTGAGAGATCGTATTCCTTTCGACTATCTTACTCCCTTATTCCCAATGGAAAAATTCACCTTAACCGGACATGCTGAAAATTCACTTTCAACCCGGATTATCGATTTGTTTACACCCATTGGAAAAGGACAACGTGGATTGATTGTTGCCCAACCCAAAACCGGGAAAACTGTCTTGTTAAAAGAAGTGGCGAATGCTATTGCCAGCAATCACCCTGAAGTGTATTTAATTATACTGTTGATCGATGAGCGCCCGGAAGAGGTAACCGATATGCAGCGAAGCGTTAATGCCGAAGTGATTTCATCTACCTTTGATGAACCTGCGGATCGTCATGTGAAAATTGCCAACATCGTATTAGAAAAAGCCAAACGATTGGTTGAATGTGGGCATGATGTGGTGATTTTATTGGATTCCATTACCCGTTTGGCCAGAGCATATAACACCGTTGCACCTGCCTCAGGCAAAGTCTTGTCGGGTGGGGTAGAAGCCAATGCATTGCAAAAACCCAAACGTTTCTTTGGTGCGGCACGTAAAATTGAAAATGGAGGTTCTTTAACCATCATAGCAACAGCGCTTACCGATACCGGTTCGCGTATGGACGAAGTCATATTTGAAGAATTTAAAGGTACCGGTAATATGGAGCTTCAACTCGATAGAAAATTATCCAATAAAAGAATATTCCCGGCTATCGATATTGTTGCTTCCAGTACAAGACGAGATGATTTATTGGTTGGAAAAGAATGGTTGCAACGTATATGGGTGCTCCGCAACCACCTTGCCGATATGAACTCCCTCGAAGCCATGGAATTTCTTAAGGATAGAATTCGTTTTACCCAAACCAATGAGGAGTTTTTGCTTTCGATGAACAGCTAAGAACGAATAGTTAAATGAGCTTGGGTTTACTTATCGACTTTTGCACTAAGCATTTCTAAGCACTTCTGAATTCGCCTACTTCGGGTTTCTTCTTTTTTTGCACCATTAATCCACACTACATATTCCTTCCTATGTGAATAGGATAGATTATCGAAAATTGTAATTAGTTTTTCCTCTTTCGAAAGTGCTGTTTGCAAGTCATCAGGGACTTCAACCAAACGAATTTCAGTATCTTGTTCAATAATAAAATGGACAAGGTCACCTTGATGTTTCCCGATTTTTTTACGCATGGCTTGGATTACTGGCAATACATGGCAGCCCATCCCCATATTGGCAAGGGAGCCGCGGTAATATTCGCCGTTCATCCAAACCTTTACTTTTACTAGATTCTTTTTCCCGAAAACTTCAAAAACATCGTATGGAAACCGAATGAAACAGGCGTTCATGTCCGGCACTTTTTCGAGAATGGCGTCAAACTCAAACCGAAGTGACATTGGAAATCACTTTTTGGCCGTTTTTAAAGAGTCGTTTTTAGCTTCAAATTCGGCAATCAGTTGGTCAGGTGACTTACCCATATTGTTAATCGACATTTGGGCATCATCAGCCAAGTCATGTTTAGGATATTTTTGAATAAATTCCTTATATAATTCTTCTGCTTTTTTGTAATTTTTCATCACATTTTCATATAAAAAAGCTTTCATAAAGATACAGTCCGGAGCACGACGAAAATCAGGATAATCTTTTAAAACACGGTTGAAATAATTAACCGCTTGTTCTGGTTTATTTGAATTCATGGAAATGTCTGCTGCTTTGAAAATAAACACAGGAGCATTGGTGTCTTTAGGATACGCATCGGCAAAAGCAATATAGGCATCCACAATTTGCTTAGCTACTTGTGAGTTCAATCCGTTGGAGTCTTTGAGTAAGGATTCTTCCATTTTTTTAATGTCTTGCACTGCTTGGTCTTTCTTACTGGTACATGCAATGAACATCACGATAGTTAGTGAGATTATGAGTGAGATTTTTGCGTTTTTCATGGTCTTGGTTATGTTGATTGATTCTTATACTTTGTAACTAATTATTTTCCCCTGGCTTTTTTTTGAGCAGGAAATTTCATTTTGTATTCTACTTTAATGTTTCCATTCGTTATGTCGGAAAGTTTTCTTTTGAGCAGAATTTTTCGGATATTGCTAATTCGTTCTACAAATAATTTTCCTTCCAAATGGTCGTATTCATGTTGTATGATTCTAGCAATCATGCCTTTATGTACTTCGTGAAAAGTATTGAAATGCTCATCTTGGTAAGTTATTTTAATACAGGGTTTTCGAAATACGTCTTCTCTTATATCTGGAACACTCAAACATCCTTCATTAAAAGCCCACTCATCACCACTTTCTTCTACGATAAGGGGGTTTATCATTACCTTCTTGAAATCAATGGTTTCTGGAAATTCGTCGGAATAAACGCTGGCATCGATAACTAAAATTCTAACTGGAACATCCACTTGCGGAGCGGCCAAACCAACTCCCTTTGCCGCATACATGGTGTCGAACATATTCTGGAGCAATTCTTTCAAATTAGGATAGTTCGCATCCAATTCTAAAGCTCGTTTCTTTAAAATCGCTGATCCATAAGCTACAATAGGTAATATCATAAAGTTTTACTTTTGTGAACGAAACGTCATGGTTTCTAAATACGATTGAAGAATAATGGTAGCGCTGATGCTATCCACCAATTCTTTTTGCTGGCGGTCTTTCTTTTTTAAATTGGCATCAATTATTGCTTGCATGGCAATTTTAGATGTAAAGCGTTCGTCAATCCGCTCTATTGCCAGCCATGGAAATTTTTTATGCAATTTGCTAACAAAAGGCTCAATATATTTCGCCGATTCTGAAGGACGATTCTGTAAGTCTTTGGCTTCTCCAACCACAATGCAATCAACATTTTCATGAGTAATATAGTCTTCGATAAATGCAATGGTTTTTGATGCAGATACTGTGGTTAATGGATTTGCAATCATTTGAAACTCATCCGTTACCGCAATTCCTGCCCTTTTTTGCCCAAAATCAATAGCCAATATTCGTCCCATATTTGCAAGTTTGTGATTGCAAAATAACAACATTTTCTAATTGATGTTGACTTCGTATGGGATTTTTCTGCTATTTTTGATGAATTAAGCCAAAATAATATGTACGAAAGTTACCAAAAACTGGTTGAAAACGCTTGGGAGAATCATCAATTGCTTGAAAATGAAGAAACAAGAAATGCTATAATTGAAGTTATCGATTTGTTGGATAAAGGCTCCTTAAGAATTGCAGAACCCATAGAAAATAAATGGATTTTAAATGAGTGGTTAAAAAAAGCCGTGATATTGTACTTCCCAATTTGTAAGATGGAAACTATTGAAGTAGGCCCTTTTGAATTTCATGATAAAATCCGCTTGAAAAGAAACTTTCAAAAAGCAGGGGTGAGGGTAGTACCACATGCTTTGGCCAGGTATGGTTCTTTTATATCAGCAGGTGCAATACTGATGCCATCTTATATTAATATTGGTGCTTATGTGGGTTGCAACACCATGATAGATACTTGGGCTACTGTGGGTTCTTGTGCTCAGGTAGGATCAAATGTGCATATAAGCGGAGGCGTTGGAATAGGAGGGGTGTTAGAACCTGTTCAAGCAAAACCTGTGATTATTGAAGATAATTGCTTTGTTGGATCTAGGTGCATTGTGGTGGAAGGGGCTCATATTCATAAAGGAGCAGTTCTTGGTGCCGGTGTATTAATCACTTCCAGTACTAAAATTATAGATGTTACCACTGCCGATAAAACTACCTACATTGGTGAAGTTCCTGAAAATGCAGTAGTGATTCCCGGGAGCATGAAAAAAGAATTCCCTGCCGGAGAGTTTTATGTGCCTTGTTCATTAATTATCGGAAAACGTAAACCTTCTACAGATCTGAAAACTTCGCTTAACGATTGTTTAAGAGAATATAACGTTGTGGTATAGAATACATGAATACAGATACCCCTGAGAAAATTCTTCTGATTCAAACCGCATCTATTGGAGATGTTATTTTAATCACTCCGGTAATTGAAGCATTGCATCAACAACAACCTGAAGCTAAAATTGATGTACTTGTGAAAAAAGGGATCGAAAGCCTTTTTGCCGGTCATCCTTTTATTGAACATATTTTGGTTTGGGATAAGTCTCGCTCAAAATACAGGAATTTGTGGAATCTATTGCTTATTATCAGGAAGAAAAAGTACGATAGGGCTTTTACTTTTCAACGTTTTCTTTCTTCCGGATTTCTGGTCGCTTTTTCAAGAGCAAAACGCAAAATTGGGTTTAAAAAAAATCCACTGTCATTTTTGTTTAATGATGCCATTGCGCATTCCTTTTCTAAGCCAGGCCTTATCATTCACGAAGTGGACCGAAATTTAAGCTTGACTCATATAGAAAACACTTCCGGAAAAGTGGTTTTATACCCCACCATAGAAGATTATCAAAAAGTTATGTCCTATAAATCGGAGCCCTATATCTGTATCGCACCGGCTTCCTTATGGTTTACCAAACAATTTCCTGTTGAAAAATGGTGTGAATTTCTTAACAATATTTCAAAGCCTTATGGCGTGTTTTTTGTAGGTTCAAAAAGCGATGAAGCATTAATCCTTCAGATCATTCAAGGGATATCAAATCAGCATTTAAAAATAATGAATTTGGTCGGAAAATTAAGTTTTTTACAAACAGCCGCATTGATGAAAGATGCCGTGATGAACTTTGTAAACGATTCAGCTCCAATGCATTTAGCATCTTCTGTGAATGCAAAAATCACAGCCGTTTTTTGCTCCACCATACCTCTTTTTGGTTTTGGACCTTTGTCGGAGGATAGTGTAATTATTGAAACAGAAGAAAAATTAAATTGCCGCCCTTGCGGTTTACACGGGCATCATCATTGCCCTGAAAAACATTTTAATTGCGCCTATACTATAAAAAAAGAACTATTATTAGAAAGAATTTGATTCATGAAGGACATTATTGAAAAGACTACCAAAATCTTAAAAAAAGACGGAATTATTTTATATCCAACCGATACCGTTTGGGGAATCGGTTGCGATGCTAAGAATCAGAAAGCCATAGATAAAATTCAAAAACTCAAAGCCCGCTCCAACAACAAAAGTTTTATAATTCTCATTGATAAAATTGAAAAGCTCGACGATTATGTGGTCGATTTTCCTGAAATTGCTGTCGAACTCATAAAAAGTTATGATAAACCGCTTACCATTGTTTTTCAGAAAGGCAAAAATGTGGCTCCAAACGTCATGAATTCTGATGGAAGCATTGCAATCAGGGTGGTGAAAAATGCTTTTTGTGAGCAATTGATTGCCAAATTAGGAACCCCTATTGTTTCAACTTCTGCTAATATTTCCGGCGAAAAAGCCCCGGTGATGTTTAGTGAAATTAGCGAAAAAATCATTAAAGGAGTCGATTTTGTAGTTCGTTTCGACCAGGAAATTTCTAATGAGGTAAAAGCCTCCACCATGATTAAGTTCATTAACGATACGGAGTTTGTGGTGTTAAGAGATTAAGTCAATCATTTGGGACTTATTGAATCATTGCCTTTTTAATGAAAAGGCGGAATCTCATATTGTAATTTGCTGATTATGAATAATGAAAAATTCAGATTTTGTTATCAGTAGATGATAAGGTTTTTTTTTGTAGTTTCGTTCAATAATAATTAAATATGGGTGTCGTCATAAGGCAAAGCATTAAAGGTTCTATAGTTACTTATGCCGGTGCATTTTTAGGCTTTCTTACCACGGCTTTTTTGGTAACCTATTTTCTTTCCCCTGAGCAATATGGACTGACTCGTGTATTGTTTGAAGCCGCCAGCATCATAGCTTTGTTTGCACAATTAGGATTATCAAGCTCTGCTATAAAATTCTTTCCTCTATTTAAAACCCAAGATCAGAAAAACCACGGTTTCCTCTTTTATTTATTGGTGATTCCTCTTGTTGGACTTTTTATTTTTGGTTTGGTATATGTCGGATTTCAGCCTCAACTTTCAGCGTATTTCTCCGAAAAATCTCCTTTATTTGTTCAGTATTTTTATTGGGTAATTCCCTTGGCGGTTTTTATCGTTTACATTACGGTTTTTGAGAATTATGCTAGCATTTTGATGAAAATCGTAGTTCCAAAAATCATTCGCGAAGTGGTGATTCGATTGTTAACGGTCTTGCTATTTGTGTTGTTTTTTACGGGGACTCTCACAATGAATTGGTTTGTAGGGATTTTCATCTCAATTTATGGAATGGCGCTTATCCTTAACGTCATTTATATCTTAAAAATTAGTCCGATTCACCTAAAACCCGACTTTTCGTTTGTCACTCCGGTGTTAAGAAAACAGATGATAACCTATTCTCTTTTTATCATCGTGGCAGCCATTGGGACGAGCATTGTTGCTAAGATTGATACCTTTATGGTTTCTGCGGCCATAGGGCTGAAATACACAGCAATTTATTCAGTTGCCTATTTTATGGCCAATATTATAGAAATTCCATCTAGATCTATTCTAACCATAACATATCCTATTGTTTCTGAGGCAATTAATAACAACGATTGGCCCAAAGTCAATGACTTATACAAAAGGGTTTGCTTAAATCAATTATTAATAGAGATCGGAAGAGCGTCGTGTAGGGAAAGAGTGTTCAGAGCCGTGT
>CAZJBB010000149.1:0-8116 GCA_964543995.1 uncultured Bacteroidales bacterium | reverse complement strand
AATTATGTTACTTATAAATGGGTTCGCACCATTAAAGGCGACACCATGGCATTTGGCACCTTTTTGGATTTGGAAGGCAACTTTTTCGACACCACCCATTTTCCCCAAAGTTTAAAAGCTTTTCCCTTTGGAGGGAATGGAGTGTATTTGATTTTAGGGAAAGTGGTAGAAGAATTCGGATTCCCCAGCATAGAGGTGGAGAAAATGGCAAAGCTTCCCATTCATGGAGATCCCAGGGTAGATTGAGGAAACCTTTTTTGTTTTCATAGCTTCAGGCGCAAACAACATTTACCCCAAAAGTAGCAAATGCTACAAGATGCGTTGACGTAGCGGATGCTACGCCAAGCCAAGAGGAAAATACGGGTAGCGGAGCATAATAAGCCGAGCAAGGTCGCTTTTTAGTATTTAGTGGATGCTTTTAATTCATTCGTACTTAGATTGAATGCACTGTAATGGAGACTCAAAGTGTTTCAATCTGGCGGTTAAAAGTCCTGCTGCTTTTGATATCACTAATAATTTCTTCTGCGGTTTGTTTCGAATCCCAAGCACCATATGCTTTATAAAACGAGTTTTTCTTTTCGCTAAAATCTGTTTTAACAGAAAGTGTTAATTTAGAAATTAAATCAAGCTTATCGTTTGGGCTTAAATTGTAAAGCAGTTGTAAATAACCGTCAATAAGAGAGGCGTTTAAATCTACAGTTTTCATAATACGCTATTTTATACAAATGTACCAAAAAAGAATATATTTAAGCAAATGATAAATCAAATCAAGGATTTTTCATTCGTTCTGGCTGGAAACGTTAAAAGACCATAAGGATGCATTACCGAAAGTAGCGAATGCTACCTGATGCGTTGACGTAGCGGATGCTACGCCAAGCCAAGAGGAAACTACGGGCAGCGGAAGTGACTAAATAATGGGCTATCTGCAATTATAATTTCCCATAATTGCAGGAAATCGATTTTCTGCAATTATAAATGTTTATATTGAAACAAAAAATCATAGAAAAAGAAGCATCTTTTTTGATATGTTTAAACTAAAATAAACCATTTGGCTGGCATTAATAGAGCAAAATGAAGCATTATCATAAAGTAGCAAATGCTACCTGATGCGTTGACGTAGCGGATGCTACGCCAAGCCAAGAGGAAACTATGGGCAGCGGGGTGAGATAATTATTAAATAATCAAACACTTTTTCATGCAAGCTTCTTCAATCTTTTGAGCTAGAGTCGAATTTTTTAAAAAAAATCATGGACAATAAGTTTAATCCAAGGGCTTGCAATATTCCTATTTTAGGCAAACCAAAAATATCGGGCATAAGCCAATTCCAAAGCACAAATGTCGGAATTGTCAACAAAGCCACGAATAAAAGTGAAATCCCAATTACAAGAAGAATGAATTTTGGGTTCAGGAAATTTTTCATTTTAAAATAGTTAATCATAATTTTAGTGTTTAATGTGGGGTTGAAAATCATACAGAAATAACGGGTTGATTTTTAAACTAATATAGCATAGCCGAGCTTGCTTTTATAATGATGGCTTATGGAGAATTTAACTCAAGTTTTTCATAGTTAACTCAATATTACTAGCTAAATCAGCTTTTTCTTTATTACTCATATACTGTGAGTATTTTGAAAATATAATAGGAGTACCAATCAAACTTGTTGATTTGTTTCCATTTATTGAATTTGGATGTATTCCAATTATCTTAGTTACTTCTAATGTTTCTGAATCAGGTGGAAACTCGTATCCCATCCATACATTCGTGAATTCCTCTTTTTTATTCTTTTTTTTGTGTTTGCCAAAAAAATCACTGGCCAATTTATTGCATACAACTATTAGTTTTGGTTTACAATGTTCTAATATTTTCATTGTAATACGAAGTTGTTCACATAAAAAATCTTTAGGAGATCCTTTTTTGTAAAAAACATTAATGTTTTCTTGTTTAGTTTCTAGAATATAAAGTGCATCAGTGTACGTCCAATCTTCATCTTTCAAATTTGCTTTATCTGCCAGTTTTTTATAGTTGATATAGTATTTATCATCTATTTCTTTAGGATTTAATGTATAGGGCTGTTTTGGTTTTCCTCCCTCTTTATCTGGTTTTCCTCCCTCTTTATATGAAGGGTTGATGCCTACAAAAAGCACTTTACCCTTTTGAGTATCACAAAACTCAAAACTTCGAGCAATTATTTTGTTTTTGTCTTCTTTTAAGTCCTTATATTTATTAAACAAAGCCTCTAATTCTTTTCGAATTTCGATTTTAAATTGTTTTTCCATTTTATTTGTTTTTAATTATTGCATTTTCAAAGATACCACAAATTCTAGTTTTTAAGCTTTGAGGCTCAAGTATTTTTATTTCGTCACCAAATGAAAGTAATTCCTTTAAAAAGTCTTCAGAAATTTGAATTTTAAGTTTAACTCTAACTTCGCTTTCGTTTTCAAAAATGACTTGCTGAGAATCATGAAGAGGAAGAGATTTTATATATCTTCCTTGTAAAGGTGTGAAGGATAAAATGACATCTTCTGCCTTGGCTCCTTGTCTTGCAAATATACCATAACAGTCTTTAAACAATTCGTTTGGATTATCAGTAATAGGATTAATGAACTTTCTTTTAGTAATTTCTAATTCAAAAAGTCGGTCAATGCCAAAGGTTTTTATTTGGTTGTCTTTTAAGTCTAATGCTACCAAGTACCACCTGTACCTTGATTCTTTTAGCAAATAGGGTTCAACTATCCTTTCAGAAGAATTCTCTCCCCAAAATTTTGTGTAGGAAAATCGAATTACAAATTTGTTTTTTATGGCATGAAGCAAGCCATATATATTCTCTGTGCCTAAAGGTTTTCGCTTTTCAAAAACAATAAAGGGTTCTAAATTAACATTCATATTAAGGGCGTTGAAAATATCAAAAGCTTCTATTAATGAGTCATTGTGTTCATTCCCTTCTTCTTCCTTAATATAATACGCTTTTTTGCTAAAATCGTACTCTATGAGTATCTTGAATAGAGATAAAATTTCATTTTTATCTCTATCAAATGTGCGTTTTGAAATATTTAAATCAAAGTCTACATATTCGGATTGTCTATTCAAGAAATCGCTGATTTCCTCAAATGTTGCATTTTTTTTTGCTTTTAGTAAGCGAATAATAAGACCGTATCTTAAAAAATATCTTGGTTTTTGCATTTTTGTATTCTTTTAACAATGTAATTAGTTCACTAAATTAGGCATATTAAACCCAATCTTTTTTCTTTTCCCATTTTCAAACTTCATACTTTCAATGTTGTAGATTTCAGATAAACTCATTGGCTGTTCGATCTTAATTCCTTTGTTTAGTTTATCTGCCAGTCTTTGAGCTTTTTGAGTTTCCAATTCCTTAAATTCATAGCGAGCAATTAATCTTCCTTTGCGCAAAAGTGCATCATCCACCTTTGTAATGTTTGCATTAAATGTGCATAAAATATTTAATGATAAGGCATCTGAAAGCAATCCATCACTCAAATTCAGCATGTTGGAAAGAGCATTTGCCTCAGAATTTCCACCCTCACGAGGCATAATAATATTTTCGCAATCCTCAAGAATTAAAACCGCACTGCCGATGTTTGCCATAAATGGAAGAAAAGAGGGGTCGCTTAGCCAATTGATCATGTGTAATGGAAGGTAAATGAATTTTTTATCAATCACCTCAATCAAATGTCTTATATAATACGTTTTCCCGGAGCCGTATTTTCCATGAAGTAAGATGATTCCGCTTTTGTTTTTTGCTGACAGTGAATTCTGAATTTCATGATGTATTTGAAGAAAATCATCATTATAATTGTCTTCAACACTCACGCTGCATTCTTTTAAGCTAAACTTTTTTAATACATATCCAGTCCCTTGTTCATCTTTTGTTACCATGTGGAACTCCTTCTTCTTGTTTTTATTCAGAGTATCAGGATCAACTTTGAATTTTTCGGTTAGTTTAGCAATCATCAAGACCTCTTTTTTTAAATCGGGGGTATTATACATTACCCAAATTCTCTCTCTGTCCATGCATACCGCAAAGCCATGTTTAAGGATTATAAATGCTCTGATGATTTCACCTTCGGTCGCATTTTTCTCTGTTGAATTATTGAAGACAAATTCATTGAGAAGAATATTTTCGTCATTTATTGAGTACTTGTGTTTTAGTGCTGCAATAAACTTTTCCCTTTCAATTGGGGTTATTAAAAAAATACTGTATACCGAATATACTTCTTTAAAATAGTAACGGAATAATTTTCCCCAATGGAATCCAACATTTAAATTAGCTTCAAAAAGGTCAAAGCTGGGGTCTTTTAATTGAGCAAATTCTTCATACGTTTTTTGATTTTTTAATTCTTTCATATACTTGTTTTTTTAGTTTGGTGTCAAAAGTAAATGTAGACCACGCCAAACGATGTCGCAAGAATAATTATCTTAAAAAAATTAATTATTCAATACAAGTATGGAGAAAGCAAATCAATAAAAAGCATGAAATACAAATGCTTAATAGTTCAAATGCTTTTCTTATAATCTTTGCCAATAATGCGATGATGCTTTACAGCATCCTGCCTGCTGAGGGCTTGTTTTTGTATTGATGACAATTTTACAATCTCTGCATTGATAAATTATTTCACCCTCCTCCTCTAATCGGATCCACCAATGTGACGAGTTTTGAGCAGAGCAACTTGTTTGCGCTGGTGAGTTTTCCTGTTTTACTACTGTGCCACAATAAGCACAAGAATACCAAAATACAGCCATGTTACATTTGTATATTTATTTAAAATTTGTCATTGAAACTTAACCCTGCATCCTCCTCCAAAGCTTCTCGCTTAGCATTCTCGAGTGTTTAAGCACGGCTTCTTCGTCAATGTTGCTGAGTTTTTTATCCTTTAAAGCCAATGTTCCTTTAGAAATGACATGTTGCACATGTTCGGCATTTAGGCCAAAAACAAAGTGCCCGAGGAAGTTGTCTTTTGAAAAAGCGGTAGGGGTATCGTAGTCGAGTACTACCAAATTATTGGGGGCATGGCCTTCAAATCCGTTGCTTTGGATATAACGGTCGGCATTGCGGAAGCGCTGGTAAACGCTGTCGTATCCAATGGTATCGAAACCTTGCCCAACAAAAAAGGCTGCTTTGGCGCTTCGGAGCATATCGCTGTGCATGCCATCGGTTCCCATCATAATGTTTTGCCCTAATCCGGCGGCATTAAAATATCCCACCTTATTATTCAAATTGCTTTCGGTGTTTTGAACCACCCATACCGGGCTGTTATTTATAAGCTCTTTTTCATGGGCAGTCAAGTGGAGACAATGCCCTAGAATGGTTTTTTCAAAGTCAAGCACTCCATGCTGTTGTAGTCGTTCCACCACTCGTTTATTGTATTTTTCTATGCAATGCTGCTGGTCGCTTTCGGCCTCTGCCACATGGATATGAATTCCACTTTTGTTTTCTTTTGCAAGGTTTACTGCTTTTTGTAATGTTTGGTCCGAAACGGTAAAAGAAGCATGCAAGCCCACTAAGGCTTGGCGGGTTTTAAGGTATTGAGCCGTTTCATCCAGCCCTTGTTGGGCTTTATCCATGCCGCCTCTATCGGTAATTTCATAGCAAAGCAGATGAGATGCGCCTACTTTATCAAATGCTTTGGCAATAATTTCTAATGAACCCTCAATAAAATTAGGGGAAGCATGGTGGTCAATTACAAAGGTAACTCCATTTTTTATGCAAGCCATTGCAGTGCTTAAGGCACTGGCTTCTATCATTTCGGCATCCAGGCAGGTATCCAATGTCCACCAAACATACTGCAATATTTCGTTAAAATTGGAAGGAATTACTTTAGGTGCGCCCATGCCTCTTGCCAAAGCAGAATACACATGATGGTGCCCACAAACAAAAGATTGGGTGATGTATTTTCTGCTGCAATCGATGATTTGGTGCGGAGTGTTCTCGGGCAGTTGGCTTAGCAATTCAATTTTCCCATGTATTCCTTCGTGAACCAAGAGATGAGATTTTGTAAATTCAAGCGTTTCGGGATGTATGTATGTGCCATTGCTTAGGATAATTGCCATAATTATTTGTTTTTAAGTAAAGGTAAATGATATCGTCTTTTTCCATCAAAATCGCAGAGTGCATTGGCTACAGCGGCGGCTGTGGGAACCAAGCCTATTTCGCCTAAGCCTTTAGCACCATAAGGCCCCACAGGGTCTTCTACTTCAACTCCTATTACGACTATGTTGGGTGTTTCTTTGGCTTTTAAAATTCCCAAATCGCGCATTTTATACGAAAGGACTTGCCCGTCTTTCATGGGTAAATCTTCGGTGAGGGCATAACCTAAGCCCATGTGCACCGCTCCCTCAATTTGACCTTCGAACATGATGGGATTCATGATTTTACCGGCATCATGGGCAGCGTACACCGTTTCTATTTCACCGCTTTCGTCCAAAACAACCAATTGAGCAGCGTACCCATAAGAGTAATGGGTAATGACTTCTTCTACCTCTGCTCCGGGCTTGGTAGTCCAGTCGCAAGTGTAGTTTCCTTTATATGTTTTGCCGATTAATTGCTGCAAGGTGTTTTGTTTGAGGTCATGAAGGAGTTGCTTAGCAGCATCTATAATAGCATTCCCCAGCAAAGCAGTGGCTCTTGATGAGGTGGTCATTCCGGTGGGAATGTCTGCATGGGTGTCTACGAAAACTTCTATTATTTCCGCCGGTATTCCGGTTTCATGGCAAAGGGTTTGGATTGCCATATTGTGAATTCCTTGTCCCATTTCAGTCCATCCATGGTGAATCTCAACCCTTAAATCGGAAATAATCTTTATGATGACATCGCTGTCATCCAGCATTCCATTTCCCACGCCTGAGTTTTTGATTCCGCAAGCAATGCCTTTATATGTTGCTTGTTCGTAATAAGGTTTCAGTTTTTCAAGGCAAGCTTTGATTCCAACTCCCGACTTTAGTAGTTGCCCGGTTGAGGTTTTCTTTCCATTTTCCAAAGCGTTTTCATATCGAATTTGCCAGCGGTCGAAACCACCCAATTTACAAAGTTCGTCTATACAACTTTCCAAAGCAAAGGCCGCCTGATTGGCACCAAAACCACGCATAGCACCACTGGGAATATTGTTGGTGTAAACTGTTTTGGCCTCAAGATTTACCGTGGGGAAGTAGTATCCTCCGGTGGCATGTCCGGCAACTCGTTCCATTACTTTTGTGCCAACAGATGCATAAGCGCCACTATCGCCAACGGCCATTAACTTAGCTGCAGTGAATTTTCCGTTAGCATCGCATCCAATGGCAATATCCATGAACACCGGATGTCTTTTAGGGTGCATACGAATAGAATCTTCTCGGGAAAGCACCAACTTCACCGGCTTTTTCAGGAGAAAAGCAAATAGGGAGACATGACCTTGTACCGTCATATCTTCTTTGCCTCCAAAGCCGCCACCGGTAGGGACTAAGGTAACATGAATTTTTTCTTCGGGCAAAGCCAGTATTTTGGCTACTTGTTTGCGATCGACATATATTCCTTGGCTATTTGTGTATAAATGAATTCCATCTTTTTCAGGAAGGGCAATGGCTGCTTCTGTTTCGAGAAAAGCATGTTCAATTCTTTGAGTGGTATAATACCCTTTTGCAACAAATTTGGATTGTGAGAGTATTGCCTCGGCATCACCATCGCGATATACCTTACAATTATCCAGCAAATTCACATGATCCGGCTGTACCTGAGGGGCACCTTCTTTCAATGCTTCGAAAGGGTCGGTAACAGGAACTAAGACTTCGTAATCCACTTTAATTTGTTTGACTGCTTCTCGAGCAATTTCTTCTGTTTCTGCAACCACTCCGGCTAACACATCTCCAATGTAGCGGGTCGTTTCTCCTATACCAATCATTAATGGCCAGTCTTGGTAAATCAATCCTACCATTTTATTTCCTGGAACATCTTTATCGGTAAATATTCTATGAACCCCTTGAATTTTTAATGCTTCTGAAACGTCAATATTCAACACCTTGGCTTTGGGGTGGGCACTAAAAAGTAATGCACCTTGAAGCATGCCTTCAAAGCTCATATCATCAACAAATTTTCGCTCCCCAATGGCTGTTTGATAGGCTTGGTATT
>CAZJBB010000148.1:0-8135 GCA_964543995.1 uncultured Bacteroidales bacterium | reverse complement strand
AAAAAGGGGCCTCACCAAGTGATACGGCAAAAGCAATCCTTTCATACAAAGGAGTTATTTATAAAAACCATTTACTCAACGGAGTAAAAAAAGGTGCTTTCACTTTAGAACAAGCCGAAGAAAAATTCCAAGCTTGGGTTACTGAAAAAGAAAACAAAATTTCTTCAAAAGCTACCGAAGTGATTCTTTCTAAAAAACAAGCACTGAAAAAAGCATTAGAAGCTGAAGCTAAAGTTAATGAAGCCAAAGCCAATGCCGTTGCTCGTAAAAAATCAAAAGAATTAGCGGCCGAAGCCGATGCGCATGCTGCTACTCAAGCAGTTCCCGAAGTTGAAGCTGAAGTTATTGCTGAAGCTGCCCCTGAAGTTGTTGCCGAAGTTGAATCTACTCCTGAAGTTGTTGCCGAAGTTGAATTTACTCCCGAAGTGGTAGCTGAAGTTGAACCTACAGTTGCAGCGGAAGAAACTCCTGAAGAAAAAACAGAAGCATAGTTTTATAGGCTGTAATACAATGATTACTTCAAATGTATTCAGCCCCACTCCCACAGATTTAGTTCATGTTGGGAAATTGATAAAGAAAATTGGAAAAAGAGGTGAATTGCTCGCCTCTTTTTCTGTTTCATTTAAGTCCTTCCCCCCTGCTTTTCTTGTTTTCATCAAAAATGAATGCATTCCCATCATCAACGAAACGGTACTCAGAAGGGATGAAGAATACTTGATTAAATTTGAGGATTTCGATTACGAAAAAGCAACCATACTATCGAATTGCGATGTATATATTTTGCCCGACACCTATAAAAAATCGGCGAAGATTAAAAAAGAAGAAAGCATTGTGGGTTATGTGGTCATTAATGAATTAAATGAGGTTCTGGGGAATGTACTAGAAGTAATAGCCTATCCGCATCAATTTTTAATCAGTTTTGACTTTAATGGGCAGGAAGTCATTTTTCCTTGGGTCGAAAGCATTGTGTTGGACATCAATCACAAAAAGAAAGAAATTCACGTTGATTTACCTGATGGGTTGTTGCAACTGAATTTCAAAAATTAAACCATGTTTCGTTTCAAGCAATTCGGGCTGCATGATCACAAAAGCAGCATGAAAGTAAATACCGACGCCATTTTATTGGGTGCCTGGGCGGATATTGATGGTGCAGAAAATATATTGGAAGTTGGCACCGGGTGTGGACTTGTTAGTTTGATGTTGGCTCAAAAAAATCCTACAGCAAAAATTACCGCCATCGACATAGATGCAAATTCAGTGCAACAAGCCAATGAAAATTTCCTGACGTCGCCTTGGAAAAATAGGCTCTCCGCTCTTGAAATTTCTTTTCAGGACTTTGTCTCGGGGAATCCTTTAAAATATGATGTCATCATTTCCAACCCGCCCTATTTCGAAAACGGGCTACTTCCGGAAGAAAATGCCAAGCTGCATGCCAAGCATACCCAAACTTTGCACTTTAACCACATCCTTTCGAAAAGCAAGCAATTGCTAACTCACACAGGAAAACTCATTTTCATTGTTCCTTACACCGAAAAAAACAAATTACTTGAAAATGCGGTTTCAAATGGGTTTTTCCCAAGCAAACATCTGAAAATCAGCCCTACACCGGAAAAATCTCCGTTTAGGAGCTTAATTGAAATAAGAGTTGAAAATTCGACATTTGATGAATCTTCTTTTTCAATTCAAACTTCAAATCACTTTTTCTCAGAGTTTTACAAGTCCCTTACCCGAGATTTTCACCCGGAGCATTTCCTGAATAAGAGAGTATGAGTTAAGAATCTTTCTTATTTTTGTGGTCTATCTCATTTTCATGAAAAGCAAGCAAATCAAGAATACAAAAATCTTCAAAAAGGCATCAAGGATGTTTAAGAGCTTGGCATTTTCATTCATTTTGATTTTTTTCTTTAATCTCAATTCAGTGATTGCAATGGATACAATAAGAGTCGCCATTACCAAAGGAATTGGCAATCCCGCATATCAGAAATACCATGCCATGCTTAAGAATTCGGATAAAAGTATCAAAACCATTAATTTATATGGATTAAGCATAGATTCTGCGAAAAAAGTGTTGGCAAGCTGCAATGGAATTCTATTTACCGGCGGTGTAGATGTGCAACCTTCTTATTACCAGGCAGATTCATTAAAAAAGTATTGTGGGGAGTTCGACGATTACAGAGATCGTCTTGAAATGGCATTGGCAAGCGAAGCCTTTCGGTTGCAGCTTCCGATATTCGGAATTTGCAGGGGACTTCAATTGTTGAATGTGTATTTAGGCGGAAGCCTGATTCCTGACCTTCCAAAATTTAAAGGAACCACGGTTTTGCATCAAATCAAAGATTCGGCTTGTATGCATCCCATTGAAATCGATAAAAATTCACTCTTATTTCAAATCAATAACCAAAATCCTGAAGCGAGTGTAAATTCATACCACCATCAGGCAATAAACCAAATTGCACCCAAACTTAAAGCAACCGCTTTTTCTAAAGACGGATCTATTGAAGCGGTAGAATTTCAATTGCCTTCAAATCAATTTTTTATGGCAGTGCAATGGCATCCGGAGCGCATGAATCGTTTTCAATTAACTAAGAAAATGGCGGCAAAATTTATCGAAGCTTGCAAAGCCTATAAAAAGCCTAAATGAAGTTGTACAAAGAATCTCTTTCCTGAGGGACTTTTGAAGCTTCTTGAATCAAGTTCTGAATTTCCTCCACCGACATCGCCGGATGGGTATCTTTTGCTCCGGCCATGGAATATATTTTCGTGGAATCATTGATGGTTCCATCCAAATCGTTTACTCCAAACGACAAGAGTAACTGAGCCACCGATTTTCCGAGCATTGGCCAATAAGCCTTGATATTTTTAAAATTATCTAAATAGATTCTTGAAATGGCAAAAGTTTTAAAATCGTCTATCATCGAAGTTTCAGACACATTTTGCAATTGATTGTGCTTATTTCTAAACTTGAGAGGTATAAAGGCTTGAAATCCCTTTGTTTCATCCTGTAATGTGCGCAACTGGTCTAAATGATCTATTCGATGCGTAATGCTCTCCACATGACCATACAACATGGTTGCATTGGATGGAATATTCAATTGATGAGCCGTTCTGTGGATATTGAGCCAAGTTTCTGCCGTGCTTTTATTCCCACAAATCACTGATCGTACACTGGGTTCGAATATTTCAGCACCTCCTCCGGGAATGGAATCCAAACCGTTTTGATGCAAAAAGCTCAAGCCTTCTCGTACTGTTAATCCTGCTTTAGAAGACATATAATCGATTTCAACCGCGGTAAAGGCTTTGATATGCACTTTTGGAGCAAGGATTTTTATCTGCTGAAGTAAGTGAGCAAAATACTGTATCGACTTATCTTGATGAACCCCACCTACAATGTGCACTTCGGTTACTTCATCTTTAATGTTTTCAACCATACCAAAAATTTCTTCATCTGACATATTCCAAGAAGGCCGACCATGATTGGCAGAAAATGAACAAAATTTGCAATTGTAGATACAAATGTTGGTGGGTTCTATATGTGTGTTTCGATTAAAAACAACCAAGTTCTTGTTTTTTTCTCTGTTGATAAAGTCTGCAAGCATACCTAATAAGCCCACATCCGCTTTTTCAAACAAAACCACGGCCTCCTCTTTTGATAATCTTTGAAAAGATAAAACTTTATCCGCCACGGTTTGTAAATCCTTTTGTGTCAATGAAATGATTAGATCTTTAGAAGGTATAACGTTCATGAGGAAATTAAAATTTAGATTCATTAAAATTGCTGAGAAATTCAATTCATAAACAAAATTGGGCCCTTATGGTTTTCTTTTTTCGCTATCATCTTCAATTCGTTACAAAACATTTGAATAGCGGAAATAATGATAGGGTTGAATTTCAACTTACACTGCTTTCTTTTTTCTTGGAGTTGCCGTCTTTGCCACTTTTTCTTTCGATGTTGCCACTTTTTTTTCTTTTGGGCTTACCACTTTTTCTTTTGGAGCTATTACTTGCTCTTTTTTTGCCGTAAGATGATAATCCACCCTCATGATAAAGTCTGCCAAAATGTTCATATAATTGACAAATGCATCGTAAGGGGAACCATAAGGATTAAAATATTTATGTACATCTCCATCCGAGAACCATTTGGTACACATATAATAAAAGTGATCGCTGGTTTGAAGATATTTCCAGTCGCGAATGATGGTCCAGTCGTCGCACTGATTTATTTTTTCTTCCAAATTATACAAGGCATCAAAGGCATCATCCTGGAGTTCATTTCCCAACCACGCAGTTAAATCTCTTTCTTCATCAGCCCATGATATAGGAAAAGGGACATGAATTGCCGATACCGGCTGACACGTTTCTGCCACTTCGGATGGCGTATGGAATGAGAAATTGGAATGGGAAAAGATTCGAGCCGGCAAGGCTTTCATAAATTCAAAAATTCCGGTTTCGGGCCATTGGTGTTCACCGAAAGTTTCATAGTCCATAAAGAGGTTTACTGTTTCTTCTTCCTGCGGAATGGTATTCAGCCAGTCCACAAATTTTTCAGAAGTTAATGGCCAATCGCCCCAAGAGGTCTGCGAAAAACGAAAAGCAATATCATCGCTTAAACGAAAGTTTTTCAACAGGAGTTTTAACTTAGGCTCAGTGGCATTGCAATACAAATAATTCGGACTTTTCCAACCCAAAATTTGTTTGGCTCCTTCGGTAAGCATGGTTTTGAAACCCATTTCGTAAACCATCTCCCCAATTCCATCAGAATAAATTAACTCTGTATTGCGGAAGGTTTTAGGTTTGTATCCAATCAATTGTTCCAGTCGTTCATTTTGTTGTTTAACCTGCTTAAAAAACTCTTTTTTGCTTTTTAATGAACTTAAAGAGTGAGAATAGGTTTCTGCCAAAAACTCTACACATCCTGTTTCTGCAAGACGCTTATAACTTTCAATAACCTCAGGAACATATTGTTCAAACTGATCCAAGGCTGTCCCTGAAATGGAGAAACTTACTTTGAAAGCACTACCATATTCCTTAATTAAATCCAATAAAAGTTGGTTCATCTGAAGGTAGCACTTGTTAGCAATACGCTTGGCAATATATTGATTTTGAAAATCGTCGTAATAATCGTGTTGTTCTCCTATATCGAAAAAACGAAAAGTTCTTAGTCGGTAAGGTTGATGCACCTGGAAGTAAAAGCAAATAGATCTCATATAGCTTGTTCTTTATTTTCTAATTTATTGAATAAGACTTTCATACACATTTTTAACCAAAAAAGCGGAGTTTTCCCAAATCATGTTATCCACTTCATCTTTACCATAGCGGATAAACATTTTCGATAAAGCCGGGTAATGCAATAATCCATAAATGGCATCTGCCATGGCATCGATATCCCAAAAGTCCACTTTAATGGCATGATTCAGCACTTCCGAAACACCGGATTGCCTGGAAATAACCACAGGCACATTGGATCGCATGGCTTCTAGAGGAGAAATACCAAAAGGCTCTGAAACAGAAGGCATCACATATACATCACTCAATGAAAACAAACGGTTCACATTTTGACCTTTTAGAAATCCCGTAAAATGGAACTTGCTTCCCATTTTAAGTTGAGCCACACGTTTAATCATTTTATTGAGCATATCCCCTTCTCCGGCCATCACAAAACGAACATTGGGATCTTTGCAAAAGACTTTGTAAGCAGCTTCCACGAAATAATCAGGACCTTTTTGAAACGTAATTCTACCTAAAAAACTAACAATTTTTTCGTTGGTAAAACCCGAAGAGAAATCCTGTTGTTTTAATTGCGTGGGCTCCACGGCATTATGAACGGTAAATACCTTTTCGGCCGGAATACCATATTTTTCAATAACAATATTGCGGGTTAAATTACTCACGGTAATCACCCTGTCCGCAGCTTCCATTCCCCTCCGTTCAATGTCATAAACATTTTGGTTTACATTGACTCCGGATCGGTCAAACTCAGTGGCATGAACATGCACCACCAAGGGTTTTCCGCTGATTTGTTTGGCAGCAATCCCTGCAGGATAGGTAAGCCAATCATGAGCATGAATAACATCATACTCTTGGTTTTTTGCAATGGTAGAAGCAACCAATGCATAGCGAGAAACTTCTGTCAACAAATCATGCCCATATTTACCCGAAAAAGTAAATTTCTCTGAGAAAACAGACTGCTCCAATGTAGAACCTTCCATTTTATTTTCACTTTTGAGCTTCTCGAATTCTTCAGGTCCAACGTAGGGAATCAGATTGGAACCAATTTCCATATACATAATGTTCTTCCAATATTCGTGATACAACTCATAGGAAATATCAACACTAACATCGCTGGCATTTACCAAGCGCACCGCTTCCTGACTCTCGTCGCCAAAAGCTTTAGGTACCACAAAAATAACTTGTACACCATGCTTCATTAAACCTTTGGTTAATCCAAAGCAGGCTGTCCCCAATCCGCCGGTAATATGGGGCGGGAATTCCCACCCAAACATCAATACTTTCATGGTTTATTGGATTTGGGTTTATCTTCAATGTTTTTTATCATGGATTGAATCCGCAGCAACTCTGCAACGCTCCATGCCTGAGAAGGCGCTCCACAGGGATGATGCGGAGGATCCCCATCGTATATTTCGGCTATGCTACCCACTCCATATTCAGCGATTCCATTTTCGAAATTTTGTAATATCTTTTTCAATATAGGCAAACCGGAATCTCCGTAAATTTTAATATAGGCTTCTGCAAAATGACCCAACAACCATGGCCAAACCGTCCCTTGATGGTAAGCTTGGTCTCGAGTGGTTTGGTCACCACCGTAATGTCCTTTATAGTGTACATCATGGGGAGCAAGGGTACGAAGTCCTTTGGGCGTCAATAATACTTTTTGGGTAATTTCGACAATCAACTGCCTAATTTTTTCGCTTAGGGGTGTATAAGGTAAAGAAGCCGCAAAAATCTGATTTGGACGAATGCTCCAATCTTTAAAATCTCCATTTACATAATCGGCTAAATATCCTTTGGCTTTGCTCCAGAAAGTATCTTTGTATGAAGCCGGAATCATTTCCGCTATAGGTTTCCATTCATTAACAAAATCAGCATCTTTTGATAAGCCAGCCATTTCTAAGCTAAACATGATGGCATTATACCATAAGGCATTGATTTCTACATCATAACCAATTCGAGGCGTCACCGGTTTACCGGCTGCAATGGCATCCATCCAAGTGAGTGCTTTACCGGTTTCCCCTGACCAAATTAAGCCGTTATCGTGCATTTTAATATTAAACAGCGTTCCATCTCTATAGCCTTGAAGAATCATTTTCATTTTCGCTCCATAAGCTTTCCAAATCTTCGATTCGGTTGCAGAAGCATGAGCGTATTGCTGTAATGCCCAGAAAAACCATAAGGAGGCATCCACCGAGTTATAGGAAGCATCACTTCCATAACCTACATTGGGAAATAATGGACCACTCAAATTCTCTAGCATGGTGTCTATGACCTCTTTACAAGTTTTTATGTCGCCAATGGCCAAAGTCAAACCGGGTAAAGCAATAAAAGTATCTCTACCCCAACGTCCAAACCAAGGATAGCCTGCTTTAACTTCCACCTTTTTCCCTGTGCGAACAATAAATTGTTCAGCTGAATTGATGAGGCAATTTTCGAAATTGTCTCTCGGCGTACGTTTTTTTATTTCAGCATGATATAATTTAGCCATGTTTGCGGTAGATATTTCATCTAAACCCGCTGAAAAGTATACGCTTTCACCTTTTTTAATGGGAACGTCAAAAAATCCGGGGACATACAAATCTTCTAAGTAATCATATCCCCTTTCGCGCTCCTGGTCATATTCTAAATTGTAATACCAATCCGGAACGTGGGTATATTCAGGATTCTTAGAAAGTTGGATATGTAAGTATGAATAGCCCTGATACATTCTGGTTTTAATACCATTTTCAATGTCTTCGTATTTACGTTCAGCAAAAATATTCGCTTTGCTTAGGTTATGGATATTACGAAAAGCCAGAAAGGGTTTCAATCGTAAAATGGTTTCGGAATTGGCCTTTTCCAAGGTGTACTTAATGATCATCCAGATCGGAAGAGCACACGTCTGAACTCCAGTCACCTGAAGCTAT
>CAZJBB010000147.1:0-8142 GCA_964543995.1 uncultured Bacteroidales bacterium | reverse complement strand
TTCAAAGTTAAATGCAGAGCATTTTGAAGCATTTGTTTCGGGCAACTACCCTACTTTGGCTAAAGCAGGTGTGTTTATTCGTTATAAAAAAAGCGCTATACTCAACCCTAACTTTAAAAAACTGAAAGTACACAAGAAACTCGATTCAAAAATTGCTATTTTAAAACTGTACCCGGGAATTAGTCCGGAAGTTGTAAATGCCTTGCTCACAGCCAATGAAATTAAGGCGGTAATATTAGAAACTTTCGGTTCAGGGAATGCTCCCACAGATGACTGGTTTATTCAATCTTTGAAAAAAGCGATAGATCATGGGATTATTATTCTAAATGTTACCCAATGCAAAGGGGGGTCGGTATCCATTGGCAAGTATAGTACCAGTACCAAACTTGGAGAAATTGGGGTGATTGGAGGTTATGATATCACCACTGAAGCCGCTGTAGCAAAACTCATGTTTCTCTTAGGAAATTATTCCGATTCTGATCAAATTAAAAAGCTCCTACAAACCCCATTAAGAGGTGAAATGACGGTGTGAAAATTAAATTTCGCCCTTTTTAAATCAAAAGGGGATTACTTTTCCATAAGCACTTTTAGATTCATAAGTCCTTTAACCAAAGCATTTCCAAGTACTTTTTTAAAGATGGGAGACATCAATCTCATTGGGAATTTATTGGGACTATAAAACCCCCATTGAACAGTAGTTTCGTTTTCGGATATTCTATTAAAAATAAATTTTCCTTTCGCAAGGCTTTGCATGGGTCTTAAGAATCGAATTTCGTATTCAATTCTTTTGTTTGGTTCCAGAATTTTGGTTTCCTGTTCACCGGCTCCCACGTTTTTAAACTTCTTGCTATCCCAAATGTACACAAAGCCAACCTGACCATCGGTTCCACGGTATTCTTTATGCATTTCCGGGTCCATCATGTTCCAAGTGCTGAAATGGTCGTGATTTTTTATATGCCGTACATAATCATAAACTTCTTGCACAGGTTTTTGTATATTAATGGTTTTTTCAATTACCATTTCGCTGCCACCAATCAGTGCCATGATGATAAATAGGGCTATAATGGAGCCTATTATTATAAGTGTAATTGTCATAAAATTTGATTTTTTCGTTTGTTTTTAATTTTAATAGCTAAAGGTAAAACAAATATTTCAAGTACTTGTTTTACATACAAGCGACATTAGCTATTCTCGAATAAAAAAAAGAGGTTCCGAAAATACTCAACATATAGTGGATGATTTTTAGAATATTTACCAAGGGGTTAAATTAATAATCATAATGATAACGGCAACTGTAAATTAAAAGATCAAAATTAATAACTTGATATACCAATCGGTGTTCCTTGTCAATTCGTCTCGACCAAAAGCCCGACAAATCATATTTTAAGGGTTCCGGCTTTCCAATTCCTTCAAAAGGAGTGCGCTGGATATCCTTAATTAAATCATTTATTTTTTTGAGAACTTTTTTGTCTTCGGATAGCCAAGAGGAGTAATCTTCCCAAGCATTTTTCGAAAATATGATCCTCATTATTATTCAATTAAGTCTTTTGAGAATGAATTTCCTGTTTTCATTTGTGCAATAGACTCAAATAATCGATCGGAATTTACTTTTGAACTCAACAAGTGCATTGTTTCGATAATAGAGTTGTATTCATGTAAAGAAATAAGTACAGCTCCATTTCCCGTTCCTCGCTTAATGACAAGCGTTTCATTGTTTTTTTCCACATCATCAAGAAAGCCCTTTAGATTTGTTCTGAATTCGGTGAAATTAGCTGCTCTCATATTTTAGGTCTTGTAAGTAATTAATTAAGTACAAATATAAGTACTTATTTGCTGTTTTTGCAATTTAGAAAAAAATATTTTGAATTGTTTGCAGTTCGAAGAATAATATCATGAAACCTATTCATATATTTTACCCTCCAAATTTCTATCTACTATTCTTCCACCTCCTATGCGACCAAAGCCAAAAAGCCGGTTGCTGCATAATTCGTTTTTCAATAGCCGCTGCAAAGCGTTGGGTGATTTCACCGGCTTGGGTTTTTGATGGATCTTCCACTAATGGAATTAAATCTATTTCATAAAACCCTTTTTTCACCCGACGGATGTCTATATAAATGACCGGGTAATTGAACTTTAAGGCATAAACCTCCGGGCCGTGCAAGAAAGCCGTATCAATGCCCAAAAAATCAACCCAAATGGCCTTTTCTTTGTTGGAAGGATTTTGATCGGCAATCATTAAATAGGCACAAACGTCCTTTTTATAATGCACAAAGGTGCGCATGGTTTGATAAATGGAAGAAAGCACCGTGCCATGTTTGGCTCTGGATTTTCGTATGTAATTATCGATGTAAGGATTGGCTAAGGGTTTATAAAAACCAACGACTGTGTGCTGTATTTGCAAGCCACTCGACATGGTTCCCCATTCAAAATTCCCATAATGAGCTGTAACCCCAATAATACTTTGTTTCTTTTTGAAATAGGATTCCAATAACTCAGGATTCATGAGTTTATGACGTCTTACAATATTTGACTTGCTCATGGTGAACCCTTTTACACTTTCGAGCAGCATGTCGGCAAAGTAGTGGTAAAATGCTTTCGTAAGGACCGCAATTTCAGCTTTTGATTTTTCAGGAAAAGCTTTGCGGAGATTGTCAATCACCACTTTTTTTCGGTATCCGAAAACATAAAACACCAAAGCATAAAATGCTCCGGAGAGTGCATATACCATTGCAAAAGGCATTAAACCAATAACATACACAAAAACTAAAAACAAAAAATATTCAAGTCTTTTCATTTTTGATGTATTATTTCATTTCAAAAAAACTTATGCTAGGGTAATCAAATAATAGTTCTTTTTCCCTTTCTGAACAAGTAAATATTTGGTATTCAGTGCATCGCTCAGTGTAATCTGCTGGGCTTCCGCCACTTTGTTTTTATTTAGCTGTACTCCATTGTCTTTTAACATTCGGCGGGCTTCACCTTTCGATGGGAATATCTGGGTATGAGTACTCAGGAGTTCCACTACATCCAATCCATTTGCCAATAAATCTTTTGCTACTTTAAACTGAGGAACACCATCGAAAACGGATAAAAAAGTAGCCTCATCGAGATGCGAAAGGGTTTCGTGCGTTCCTTTTCCAAATAAGATTTCCGATGCTTCCAGGGCAGATTCATAGTCTTTTTCGGAATGTACCCTAATGGTCAAATCTTTGGCGATGGCTTTTTGAAGAAGACGTAAATGAGGTGCATTTTGATGTTCGGTGACCATGGCATCAACTTCTTCCTTAGAAAACAAGGTGAATATTTTAATATACTTCACAGCATCATCGTCGGAACAATTGAGCCAGAATTGATAAAAATGATAGGGGGACGTTTTTGCCGGGTCGAGCCAAACATTTCCACTTTCCGTTTTACCGAATTTTCCTCCATCGGCTTTGGTAATGAGAGGACAAGTCAAAGCAAAAGCTTCACCTCCGGTTTTGCGGCGAATGAGTTCGGTGCCTGTGGTAATGTTTCCCCATTGGTCGGAACCACCCATTTGAAGTTTGCAGTTTTTATTTTCGTACAGCCAAAGAAAGTCGTAGCCTTGCACCAATTGATAGGTAAATTCGGTAAATGAAATTCCGGTTTCCAAGCGTTTTTTCACGGAATCTTTAGCCATCATATAATTTACCGTAATATGTTTTCCAACATCTCTCAAAAACCCAAGAAACCCGAAATCTTTCATCCAATCATAATTATTGGTGATTTCTGCTTGATTATCAAGTCCACTGTTAAAATCGAGAAAACGGAGCAGTTGTTGCTGAATACAATGCTGATTATAGCGAAGTGTTTCTTCGCTAAGTAAGTTTCTTTCTTCTGATTTGCCGGAGGGATCGCCAATCATTCCTGTGGCACCGCCCACTAAAGCAATGGGTTTATGCCCTGCCAACTGAAAATGTTTGAGCAACATAATAGAAACCAAGTGACCAATATGAAGCGAATCGGCAGTAGGGTCAATACCTACATAGGCGGCTGTCATTTCTTTGCTGAGTTGTTCTTCGGTACCCGGCATCACATCGTGTATCATGCCTCTCCATGTAAGTTCTTCTATAAAGTTCATGCTTTTATTTAAGGTAAGGTTTTGGAATGTATTTTTCATTTATAAAAAAACTGTCCTGAATGTGATAAAAGCTGTTTTTCAACAAGCATACATCTTACTTCCGGGACAGTTCAGTAGAGGTCTCGTCCGGATTCGAACCGGAGTAGACGGTTTTGCAGACCGGTGCCTAGCCGCTCGGCCACGAGACCTTGTAGCTGCAAAAGTATAAAAAAATGTATTACAATGTAAAAAATTGATGAAAATAGGGTGATGAGGTTATTCTTATTATACTCAGCAAATAAGGCCTAATCCCCTAAGGTAAAACTTACCTGTCCTACTTTTCCCCCAATAGGCGGGTTCATTTTCGAAACTTTTACTGTCAATTTAAGAATTTGAGGAAATTGTGCCTTAATGGCATTATGTATTCTCCAACACACATGTTCAATTAACTTGGAGTTGATGGTCATCTCTTTTTTTACTACAGCAAACACACTTTGGTAATCCACGGTGGCATGCAAGTCGTCATGCTCACATGCTTGCATTACCTCCACCTCCATGAAAACGTCTACCATAAAACGAGTGCCAATAATTTGCTCTTCGGCAAAGCACCCATGATAGGCAAAAAACTCCATTCCTTCTAGTGTAATCTGTGCCATTTTTTTGAATCTAATGAAACAAAATTATTAAAATTATTGGTGAGAGGAAAAAAAGAATATCAATTCTATTTTTGATTTCATGAAAAAATCACTTTACCATCCTAATTTACTTTTGGTTTCTCTTGTTTCGAAACCATGCTATTATGCCACTAATCTGTCAATTTTTCGAGCTTTTAATCACAAAGGTAACTGTCATTTTCTGCGGTTTTTACAAGCCTCCGTCAAAATATCAATTAGATATTTTTCGCTTATAATGAACCTATCCCTATTATTATTGTTTAAACATGCAAATAAACTAATGAACACATGAAAGACTACAATTTACTCACTCCTTATACCTTAGGAGCTTTAACATTAAAAAACAAAATGGTGATGTCACCCATGACAAGATGCCGGGCAATAGGGAATATTCCCAATGCATTAATGGCCAAATACTACCAACAACGTTCGGGTGCCGGACTAATTATTACGGAAGGGGTTTCTCCTTCTCCTAATGGTTTGGGCTATGCCAGAATACCGGGCCTATTCAGCAAAGATCAGGTGGAAGGTTGGAAACTGGTAACAGCCGCGGTACATAAAGAAGGAAGTGTTATTTTCGCTCAGCTCATGCATTCCGGTAGAATCAGTCATATCTTGAACATGCCCGAAGGAGCCGAAGTGATGGCTCCATCGGCAGTAAAAGCAGCCGGACAAATGTGGACCGATGCCAAGCAAATGCAAGATTTTCCAACTCCCAAAGCCATGACTTCTGATGATTTATTAAAAACAAAAGCTGAATTTGTGACCGCAGCTAAAAATGCCATAGAAGCCGGGTTCGACGGAATTGAATTGCATGGTGCCAATGGCTATTTATTAGAACAATTTATTTCTCCGGTAACAAATATTCGGACAGATGAATATGGCGGATCTATAGAAAACCGTTGTCGGTTTGTATTGGAAGTAGCTGCAGCGGTGGTAGAAGCCATTGGAAAAGACAAAACAGCCATTCGTCTATCTCCTTATGGTGTTAATAGTGATATGTCTCTTTATCCACAAGTGGATGCAACCTACGATTACCTTTCCAAACAACTGAATGAATTGGGTTTGGTGTACGTACATATTGTGGACCATTCGGCAATGGGGGCACCTGAAGTACCTGAAAGAGTGAAAACTATGATACGGAATAATTTTAAAAACACGCTAATTCTTGCAGGAGGTTATGACAAGGAAAGTGCAGAAAACGACATAAACAGTTCAAAAGGTGATTTGGTTGCTTTTGGGCGTCCTTTTATCAACAACCCCGACTTAGTAGAAAGATTTAAAAACAACTGGGATGTATCCGGCGATTTAAAAATGGATTTATTCTATGCTGCCGACGAAAAAGGATATACCGATTATCCATTTTTCTCCAAATAGATTTTTTTCTATTAAAGACATAAGTTCTTTTTCAATTCTGACTCCTCTTATCTTTTTCTTTTGAGTGAAAGTTAAGGGGAGTTTGTTTTTGCTTTAAAAAACTTCCTTGTGCTAAAATTGTTCAGCACTAAAAATCAAATAAATGCATTAATTTTCATGAATTTTTCCTACCTTTACTGAAAAAACATGAAACATATTGCCTTATTATTACTTTGTCTGACATCCATTAAACTGTCGGCACAATCAAATGCCCTTTTACAATGGTCTTTTGCTGCAGGAGGAAGTGGAAATAATGCCTCCTATGTAAATGAAGTGACTTCCATCACCACAGACCATTTGGGTCATGTTATTTCTGCAGGTAGCATGGCCGGTACCATAGATCTGGATCCCAGTGCCAATCTTGCCAACGTCAGTTCTGCGAGTACCACCATTCTGAATGCCTTTGTTGCTCAATACGACACCTTGCATAATTATAAATGGGGTTTTACGCTGAATAGTCCCGGGCAGAGTTTGGTAGCCGATGTGGGAACCGATATCAACAATAATATATATGTAGCCGGTGAATTTGTAAATCAGATGGATGCAGATCCTTCTGCCACAGCTTCTTACATGTTAAATGCCACGGCTGCCGGAAGAGATTTGTATGTGGCGAAATATGCCAACAACGGTACATTTAAATGGGCTTTCAGTATTGGAAGCAGCTCCTCCCTAGATTTTATGAACAAAATGATTACCGACAATAACGGGAATATTTATATTACCGGGAGAATAAGTGATTCGGCAGATTTTGACCCTTCTCCGGCAATTCATGAGTTGTATGCAAGTGCCAGCGGTGGCATGTTTTTAGCAAAGTACGATTCCTCGGGAAACTATTTGTGGGCTTTTTCTATTGACGAAACTTCCGGACTCGAAGAAGGACAGTCGCTTGCCTTTGACGGATACGGAAATATTGTAGTAGGAATGGTTTACAAAGGAACCATTGATGCCGATCCCTCTATAAATGTGGCATCATTTTCAGCTCAAGGGAACGGAGATGCAATTATTGCTCGTTATAACATGAATACCGGAAGTTTTGTTTCTGCATTTAGTATTGGGGGTGGCACGGGTGGTCCAAGTATCAGCTCTGTTTTGGTTTCAACCAATGCCTTACATCAGCTAGCGGTGAGTGGCAGGTTCTGGGGAAATCTGGATTTTGACCCAGGGTCAGGGACAACCTATATCAACAACCAAAATTATGATGATATTTTTCTTGCCCGATACACCCTCACCGGTACCTTGAAATGGGTTTTTAATATTGGAAATAACACAGGTGTTGCTCAACCTTATGATATGTCCATGGACAACAATGGCAAGATTTACCTCATGGGCGAAGCTGCCGGTTCAGCAGACATAGACCCCGGTACTTCAGTGGTTTCAGCAACTTCATTTTTATCTGTTTACGACTCCCTTGGTGCTTACAAATATTCGAATTCCTTTTCATCAACCTCCGGATTGTATTATAAAGGCTTTAACTTGTACAACCCCGATAGTTATTATGTAGGAGGTGGGTTTAAAGGAACCCTGTATCTGAGCACAACTGATTTTCTATTCGGAGCCACCAATTGGAATGCTTTTTTGGTACGCTACGCCCAATGTGTTACTCCTTTCGTTCAAAGTCAGTCAAACTCTGCTGATGCTTGT
The DNA here is from genome assembly GCA_964543995.1 of uncultured Bacteroidales bacterium. Classification (GTDB taxonomy): domain Bacteria; phylum Bacteroidota; class Bacteroidia; order Bacteroidales; family CAIXTV01; genus CAIXTV01. Next base: position 330 of record CAZJBB010000147.1, on the reverse strand, counting down.
ACTGAAGACAATCTAAACTTAACCTTTACGGCCTTAGGTACCCAACTTCATTACCAATGGTATAAAAACGGATTATCTCTTAACGATACCTTGCCCTTTCTTCAAATAAACCACATCGATACTACCCATTCAGGGACTTATTATTGTGCTCTTACCGGCTTATGTGGCATAGATACTACCCAAAATATGGTTATTGCGGTTCATCCCTTGCCTGTGCCTGTGGTCTCCCATGTGGGCAATTTACTTCAAACCGGTAATTTTGCAGCCTATCAATGGTTTATGAACGGAAATATTATACCCGGAGCGAACAGTCAAACTTACACGGCAACG
>CAZJBB010000146.1:0-8187 GCA_964543995.1 uncultured Bacteroidales bacterium | reverse complement strand
CCATTTCCTATAACAATTTGAATATTAAAAGTGGTCTTGCAACAGGAACCGTTTATTCTATATATAATGCACATTCCAGCGTTGTTGTGAATGCCAATACTACCAACAATACCATTGCCGGAGGTTATGGCGTAACTGCTACAACCGGTGCTTGGTATGGAATTTATCAAGCTGTTAACGGGACTACTGTTAATGTTTTGAATAATAAAGTTTCTGATGTAACTACTGCAGGTACTGGAATTATCTACGCAAACTATCTCACAGGGGGAAGTTCTTCGGTAACTTTAAATGTCACCAATAACCAAGTGAAGTCCATTACCAAAACAGGAATTGCTACAATTTACGCTTTCTATGTACCCGGTACCGCTTCTAATTATGTAAAAAACAATTTGGTTGACTCCTTAGTTTGTTCTGCTGCATCCAGTACTGCTTCAATGTATGGATACTACAATGGGTCTTCTTCTGCAATTGAAAATATCAGTAACAATACTTTCAGAAACTGGACCAGTACAGGTACTGCCACTTTAAAAGGGATTTACATTGGTACTGCAAGCGGGAACAAAACACTTAACAATAATACAATATCCAACTTGTACACTACCGGTGGAGGCACTATTTATGGAATCCATAAAGGCTATGGTTTAACCGACTCCATTTGTGGAAACACCATCTTTAATTTGATTAATACCGGAGGTTCTGCCGGGGCAAATTATGGAATTTATTCCGGTGCGGGTACTACCACTACCATCAGCAACAACAATCTCTATAACTTTAGTAATGCCAGTGCAGGTCCAACCATTTATGGTATTTATGCCAGTTCAGGCACCCATTATATTTTTAATAATCTTGTAAGTCAACTCACCACTCCCAGTGCAAATTCTGCCATACCAGTAGATGGTATATATGCAGGTGGTGGTACAGCCATTTATGCTTTTTATAATACAGTGTATCTTGCAGGTAGCGGATCCGCAACCTTGTTCGGTAGCACTTGTTTCTATGGCTCTATTACACCCAATGTGGATTTGAGAAATAACATCTTTGTTAATGCTTGTACTCCTACCGGAGCTACCGGTTTTGCTACCGCTTACCGTAGATCAGGCACAACAATTAGTACTTATCTGACTTCTTCTAATAATAACTGTTTTTATGCAGGCACTCCGGGTACCTACAATTTAATTATGTACGACGGAACCAATTCATACCAAACCATTGCTGCTTTACAAGCCGGTGCACCGGGTAGAGATGGAGCTTCTTTCCGTGAACTTCCTCCTTTTGTGAATGTGGCTACTACACCTTATGATTTGCACTTAGGTACCAGTACTCCAACCCAATGCGAAAGCGGTGGTATTGCCATTGCTTCTCCTATCTCAGTAACTACAGACTTTTATGGAACCACCCGTAATGCAACTACACCTGACGTAGGTGCGCATGAAGGCACTTTTACCGGTTTAGACTTAGCGGCTCCTGCTGTTTCTTATACAGCTCTTGCCAATACCCATTTAATGACCTCACGTACCCTTACCGCTACCATTGGTGATTATACCGGTGTAGCTACAGGGGCTAACCAACCTGTACTCTATTGGAAAATAAACTCAGGTGCTTATACCGGACCCGTTGCTCCAACCACAGTTGTTGGAACCACCTATACCTTTGATTTTGGTGCAGGTGTTATTGCAGCCGATACCGTTTCTTATTTTATTGTTGCTGAAGACGTTTTAGGCAATGTGGGTTCATCACCGGCCGGTGCCACAGTAACCGCCAACCCACCTTTGGCTTCTGCAGGTCCTGCTTCACCAAGTAAATATGTGATTGTACCTTCTATCAGTGGTGTTAAAACCATTGGTACCGGTGGAGATTATACCACTTTAACAGGTACTAACGGTTTGTTTGCAGCCATTAACGGAGCTGTAGTTACCGGAAACATTTATGCAAATGTGCTTTCCAATACCACAGAAACCGGTGCCGTAGCATTAAACAAATTCACTGAAGACGGTAATGGTCCTTATACCTTAACCATTGCTCCTGACGATATGGTATCTTTTACCTTATCCGGAAGCAACGCCACTGCTTTGATCAAACTGAATGGTGCAAACCATGTAGTTATTGATGGAAGTTACAGTGGAGCAGGTAAATACCTTACATTTAGCAATACTGCAACTACCGGTGCTGTTATCATGCTTGCCAGCTTAGGTAACAATTTAGGTGCCAGCAACAATACCATTAAGAACTGTTATATCATTGGAGGTTCCAATGCTTCAGGAAATTATGGAATTAATGTTGGAGGTGCTTCAGGCGGTTCTACAGGTGCAGATAATGACAATGTAACCATACAAAATAATCATATTTCTAAAGTATACTACGGTATCTATGCCGGAGGTACTGCTGCAACCAACCCGGGTTTGATGGATAATTTTAATGTAACAGGAAACACTTTAGGAGACGATAATTCAAATAATTACTTAGGTTTTGCCGGTGTTTTTGCTACTTATATTACAGGTTCTTCTATTTCAGGAAACACCATATATAACATTATAAATACCAATACCTTAAAAACAGGTATTACCCTTTCTACCGGAGTTGTGAATACCTTAATTAATGGGAATAATATCCATGATATTAATTATACCGGTACCGGTGGTTGGGGAGATCGTGGTATTTATATTATCACCGGAAACGCCGCTAGTAATTTAACGTTTACCAATAACTTTATTTCCAATATTGGTGGAGATGGTTATTCTACCTTCTATAATGGATCCCCTGTGGGTATGTATTTCGACGGGATTACCGGAGGATTAAATATTTGGAACAATTCTGTAAGTTTTTCAGGAACTCGTGCCGGATATACAGGAACCACTTTGTCGGCTGCTATGCTATTCTATACCTCTACCATTACCAATATTGACATGAGAAACAATATCTTTGTTAATACTTATGACAATACTACTACTGCTTCCGATAAAAATTACGCCATTTATTCAGCTACTGCCGCTTCTAATTTTAATTATTGTAACAACAATGATTATTATGTAAGTGGTGCTAATAACGTATTTGGTTTTATTGGTGGTGCAGATGTTGCTAACTTAGCTGCATGGCAAACCGCCACCGGCAAAGATGCAAACAGTATCTCAGCAGATCCTAAATTTATCAGTGCTACCGATCTTCATATCCAAGTACTTTATAATGCTGTTGACGGTTTAGCGGCTCCTCTTGCAGGCGTTACTCATGATATAGACGGAGATGTTAGAACAGGTACTCCTGATATAGGTGCAGATGAATATTATTACAATCCTTTCCCTGTGGTTACTACTGCAACTGTAGGTTCCATAACAGGAAACTCTGCCATTACAGGTGGAACTGTTGTTTCAGGCAATGGTGTTACCGATAGAGGGGTTTGCTATAGCGAAACTGCCAATCCAACCATTACTGATCCTCATACTGTAGATGGTGCAGGGCTGGGTGCATTCTCAAGCAACCTAACCGCTTTGTTTGCAAATACCTTGTATCATTACAGAGCTTATGCAACCAATTCATTTGGCACTACTTACGGCGCCGATTCTACTTTTACAACCTTAAATGCTTATGCTCCAACGGTATCTATGGATAACGTGGTAAGTATTACTTCTACTACAGCTCAAGCTCAAGGCTTCTCCGGTTTATTAAACATCACCGATCCAGCCGTATCAGCCAATGGTTTTGTATATTCTTCTACAAATTCAAATCCATTAATTGGAGGTGCAGGCGTAACTCAAGTGGCCAGTGCCACCACAGTTGAAGGTGCATTTACTTATGATTTAACCGGTTTAACCCCGGGTACATTATATTATATCAATGCCTATTCAACCAATGCTATTGGAACTGCTTATGATGTTCCTGTTACCTTTACCACTTTTGCTCCTCCTGCAGTAACCACTGTTGGAGCTAGTGCAATTACAGCTTACACAGCTACTTCCGGTGGTAACGTTACCAACGATTTCGGTGATGCGGTTACCGCTCGCGGTGTATGTTGGAGTACTGCTGCAAATCCAACCGTTGCTGATGCCCATACTACTGATGGTTCAGGCTTAGGTGTTTTTGCAAGTTCAATGACAAGCTTATTACCACAAACTCATTATTATTATAGAGCGTATGCAACCAATTCTTTTGGTACTTCATACGGTGGAGATTCTGCTTTTACAACCCCATGTGCTGCAATTGATCCTAGTGTTACTCCTTGGACCGAAAACTTTGATGCCCTTTCAACCGGCACCAACATTTTCCCATCTTGCTGGGCATACCAAAACATTGCCAGCAGTTGGTCTATTTCTTCAGCCTATACTTCACATAGTTCTGCTAATGGATTACATGTATCATGGAGTAATAATAACTGGGCATTCACTCCTGAGTTTACACTCGTCGGTGGTACTTCTTATGATTTTACCTATTGGGTAAAAACTGTGGATGCTGTTATTGGTTATGCCATTAATTTCTATTATGGTCAAGGACAAACCTCCTCTGCTATGACTAATCCAATAGGAAGTTTTGTAGATTACAACAATGCTACTTGGACTCAATATAAATATACCTTTACCCCTGCGGTAAGTGGTTACTATTCAATTGGTCTTCATGTTTCTGCACCTGTTGCACCTAACGGACTTACTTTTGATGATTTCCATTTAGAAAAAACACCTACTTGCTTAGTTCCAACGGCTTTATCTGTAGGTTCTATTACCAATAACTCTGCTTCTCTGAGTTGGTCAGCTCCTGCAATTGCTCCTGCTAACGGATACATTTGGGAAGTACGTACCAGTGGTAACCCGGGCAGTGGTCTTACCGGCTTGGCTGCCAGTGGAACTGCTAATGGTTTATCAGGTAATGCTACCGGTTTAACCGGAAACACTTTATACCATGCGTATGTACAATCCGATTGCGGTCCTGATGGACAAAGCTTTTGGACTGCAGCAAGCAGCTTTACTACCGCTTGTGATCCAGTTGGTATATACCCAATTTCAGAAAACTTCGATGCTATGCCGGCAATTGGTTCAGGTGTATATCCTGCCTGTTGGACAGCACAACAACCCAGTGGAACACCTTGGCATTCATCAAATGCAGCTTCTTATGCGCAACATGATGCTTTCTCAGGTGCGAACTATTTAACTTGCGATGCATCTCCAACGGGTGACAAATACATTATCACCCCCGGTTTAATTATGCAAGCAGGTTATGCTTATACTGTTAACTTCCAAATGGCCGGTAGCGGTACCGCAGGCTGGGCAGTTGATATGCGCGAAAACACCGTAGCCAGTGGCGTAGGTTCAAACATGGTAGGAACCGCTATTTTGACAGCAGGTACTACAACCACAACCACTTACCAAGCAGTAACCAGAACTTTCTATCCTGCCGTATCAGGAACGTATTATCTGATGTTACATGTGAATAGTACTACTGCAAGTTATGCCTTAGGATTTGATGATTTTACAATTTCTGAATCCTATACTCCTGCACCTATTATTACTTCTTTAAGTGATGCTACCGGATGTGAAAATGCATCTTTAACCATCAACGGTCTTAATTTAGGAGGAACCTATCTTGCAACTATCAATGGAAACTCAGTTCCTATTACTGCTACTACAGATAACAGTGTAACCGTTACCATTGGACCTTATACAGGTGTTGTTTCTGTAACTACTCCCGGAGGTTCAACTACAGGTACCGATGTTTTCACATACAAACCTGTTCCTACTGCTACTGCAGCCAGCAATTCTCCATTATGCCCAGGCGATACCTTACATTTAACCGGAACGACCAATATTGGTACTTCTTTTAACTGGACAGGACCTAACGGTTTCAGTGCTACTACTGAAAATGCAAGCATAACCGGTGTTACTGCAACCAATCAAGGAACCTATACCTATACAGCTACCTTAAATGGATGTACATCTGTACCTCATTCTACTACCTTATTAGTAAATGTTGCTCCTTCTACTGTTTTTGTTTCTCCAACCAATCCAACCTTGTGTTTAGGAAGTGTTGAAACTTTATCAGCTACAGGTGGTTCATTAAGTAATATTCCTATCTTAAGCCAAAATTTCAACGGAGTTACCAATAACTGGACGACTACAAATTCTTCCAGCGGTGGTTCCGGTCCTTTAGCGGCTTTTGCATTACAGCCAGATGGTTACTATTATAGTTATACTTGGCATAGCAATGATAACTCTCAATTCTATTTTGCCAATGGTGATGCACAAGGAAGTGGTGGTACTAATGATGCTCAATTAATTTCTCCTGCATTTAGTACCTCAGGATTTAGCAGTGTGAATGTTGCTTTCAATTATGTAGTTGAATTCTATACTGCTCCTTATTATTTAAATTTAGAGGCATCTACCAATGGTAGCACTTGGACTGTTGTGGAAAGTATTCCTGCATCACCGAGTTCATCGGCTTTTTCAAGCTATACATCTGCTTTACCAGCTCAATTCCTTAACCAACCAACCGTATATATTCGTTATAATTATCATGATGTTTACGGATTCTGGTGTGGTATAGATAATGTCACCATTGCTGGAACGGCTACTTCTTCCATGACTTGGTCCCCAACAAATAGTTTATATACCGATTTGGCTGCAACTACTCCTTATAGTGGTGGAAATGCTACCCTTATTTATGCTAAACCGGGTTCAACTACTACCTATACAGCTACTGCAACCAGTAACTTAGGATGTAAAACTTCAGCCTCAACTACTGTTGACATTCCTGTAATTTCTGCTCCAACAGGAACGGCTGCTCAATCATTCTGCCATTCTGCAACTGTTGCTGATTTAGCTGCAACCGGAACCGGAATTAAATGGTATGCAGCTGCAACTGGTGGATCTGCTTTATTAGGCACGGATGCTTTAACTACCGGAACAACTTATTATGCAAGTCAAACCATTGGCTTATGTGAAGGAAGTTCACGTTTTGCTGTTACTGTTACCTTAACTAACGAACCTGCTCCAACCGGAACGGCTGCTCAAGCATTCTGTCATGCAGGTACTGTTTCTGAATTGGCTGCTACCGGTTCTAACATTCAATGGTATGCTGCAAATTCAGGGGGTGCTCCTCTTGCAGGAACTACTGCTTTGGTAAATGGCGATCATTATTTTGCTAGTCAAACCGTTGCAGGTTGCGAAAGCGCCAACAGATTCGATGTAACCGTTACATTATCCGATCCTGCTGCTCCAACCGGAAGTGCTAACCAATCCGTTAGCTTCTCTCCTGCTCCTACTATCGCAAGTTTAGTAGCTACAGGCTCAGGAATTAAATGGTATGGTGCTGTTGCCGGTGTGGTTTTACCTTCAAACACTGCTTTAACAGATGGTTCAACCTACTTTGCTACCCAAACTGTTAATGGCTGCGAAAGTTCAAACCAATTAGCCGTTACCGTTACCTTCAATTATATTAAAACCGTTCATATTCATGTTTTACTCGAAGGTTTATATAATGGTCTTGGTGGTATGAATGCAGCTATAGATGGAAATACAGGTTTCCCACAATGGGGTCCAACTATTGCTGACAGAATTCAAGTGGATTTATATCCCGAATTAGGCCCTTACTCCCTTGGAAACGAAGTAGTTAGTGTTAGTGGTATCAACTTATCTACCGACGGTGACGCTACGTATGAAATTTCAGCTTCACACAGTGGAAACTATTACATTCGTGTAACCAACCGTAATCACTTAGAAGTTTGGTCAGCAACTGCAGTTCCTTTTAGTGGAAATGTTGTAGATTATAGCTTTATTAGTGCTATGGGACAAGCTTATGGAACCGATGCAATGGCTCAAGTTGCTTTCTCACCTGATAAATTCGCATTCTTCTGCGGTGACCTCAACCAAAGCGGTTATGTTGACTTAGATGACTTTACTATCTTTGAACCAGACAACACTGCTGGTAGTACCGGTTTCTTAGTAACTGACATCAATGGTGGCGGTTATGTGGACTTAGACGACTTCTCACTTCTTGAACCACGTGTAACTGCAGGACCTGCAGCTCAAGTTCCGGGTGCAAGAAAATAATCAAACCTATACTGCATTGTATCTTAGGGTACAATGCAGTATTTTAAATTTTAAATTTTTATTATCAACTAAATTTAATTAACATGAAAAAACGAATCAAACACGTTCAAAAAATCGCTCTGATGCTGCTATTTGGGCTCATTGCAAGTACCGGTTTCGG
>CAZJBB010000145.1:0-8292 GCA_964543995.1 uncultured Bacteroidales bacterium | reverse complement strand
GGCTTATGTACCCATTAATCTAAACATTCAACACATCTTGCTTATAAACCTGATTACTTTTGTTTTATGCTTATTGTTAATGCTTGGTCCCTCCTATATTATTACCAAGATTTCTCCTGTTAAAGCCATACGTTTTGATTGATAACATGATGAAAGTATTACTTAATATCAGCCATTTTTTTAAAAGTAAAAAAGTAAGAAAATATATTAGCATTACTTCCATCTGCATTTTGGGTTTATTGGTTTTAAGCTTTGCTTTACGAAATGTAATTTTGCATCATTACTTGGCTAGCGTCACTCAAAAACTCAAAACCAATCACAAAGTTGAACTTCATGTAGAAGAATCTTATTTTCATGGAATCAACGGTTTATCTTTTGAAAACATATATCTAAAACCAATAGAAGGAGACACCTTATTAAAGATAGAAAAACTCGACTTTCATTTTAATTTGTTCAAAATTCTTTTTGCTGAACTTTCGCTGAATGACCTTCGTCTTGAGAATACCATTTTCTCTCCCGTAAAAGCCGATACTGTAAATAATTATGCTTTCATATTTCGCTCAAAACCCAAGGAAGCAAACAGCATAAATTCCTATCTTAAAGTAAATTATGCAAAGCAGATGGATAGACTACTTGAAGTAATTTTCAATTTATTACCTTCCAAAGTAGCAATTCGTAATTTCCAAACATTACTGAAGTACGATGCGCATATCATATCTTTCAGTATTGATAAATTTGATTTAGAAAAGGAAGACTTCCTATTGCCTATTTCAATAAAAGAAGACAAAACAGAAAGCAATTGGTTGGTGGAAGGAAAACTGAAAGCTTCAAAACGTAAGCTTCAATTTTCAATGTATTCCAAGGATAATGGCTTGCTTTCTACCCCTTTTGTAGATTTTAAGTGGAACGCTAAATTGCAATTCAATCGTATCAATTTTAGTTTGGATGAAAGTGAAATGAAAGGAGGTATTTTGCGATTACAAGGAGATGCCTCAGTAAAGCAATTGCATCTTCAACATAATCGCATATCACCTGATTATGTGATATTTGATAACGCAGGATTAAAGTACAACATTAATATCGGAAGCGACTTTATTGAAATAGATAGTACCACTGAAATTGGATTAAATGCATTTAATTTCAACCCCTATTTTAAAATTAAAACCGAACCGGCAAAACAAATTACGCTTTCTATTCACAAACCCTCTTTCCCATCGAATGAACTTTTTTCTTCATTACCCAAGGGTTTGTTTAGCAATTTGGAAGGCATTGAAACCAAAGGCCAATTATCATATAATCTGGACTTTAGTGTAGATTTATCCATTCCTGATTCCTTAAAGTTTTTCTCTGAACTAAAACCGGAAGGATTCAGAATACAGCATTTTGGGAAAACCAATCTCGGATATATTAACGAACCTTTCGAACATACTATTTACGAGGATGGCAAAGTACTAAGAAGCTTTATTGTTGGACCTGAAAACCCCAATTATAGAACCTTTGCTCAAATTCCTGACCATTTGAAATACGCATTGCTCACATCAGAAGATGGCGCTTTTTTTTACCACCAAGGATTTGTGCCCGACGCATTTAAGGAATCCATTATCATTAATCTTAAACAAGGTCGTTTTGTGAGGGGTGGAAGCACCATAAGCATGCAATTGGTTAAAAATGTTTTTCTGAATAGAAATAAAACCGTTGCCCGTAAACTGGAAGAAGCTTTGATTGTATGGCTTATTGAAAATCAACACCTTGTATCAAAAGAGCGGATGTACGAAGTATATTTAAACATTATCGAATGGGGTCCGGGTATCTATGGTGCAAACGAAGCAGCAAGGTTTTATTTCGAAAAGGATGTTTCAAAGCTTACCCTAGCCGAATGCATTTATCTGGCATGTATTGTTCCAAGACCTAAAGGATTTAAGTATTATTTTGACGAGAATCATCAGCTAAAAGAATCATTATCCGAATACTACAGGAGGGTTTCTGAGAAAATGCTAAAAAGGGAACAAATCACAGAATCAGAGTTTAACGCATTGCAGCCTAAAGTTGAGGTTAAAGGGGCAGCTTACCAAATACTCTTAAATAAAAATGCCCAGACTGACAGCCTGAGCATTATAGAGAATGAAATTCTTTAAGTTTATTTTTCTACATCAATTAATTCCACATCAAAAATCAAGGTGGAGTTCGCCGGAATTGGGCCCATGGTTTGAGCACCATATCCTATCGATGGAGGAATAATGAAACGAGCTTGATCACCTACCTTCAGTAATTGAATGCCTTCGTCCCAACCGGGTATTACCTGGCCTTGACCTAAAGGAAATTCAAAAGGCTCTCCTCTTTCAACAGAAGAATCGAAAGTGGTTCCGTCAAGTAAAAATCCGGTATAGTGAACTTTTACTTTTTTCCCGACAATGGCTTTTGGACCTACTCCTTGTTTCACCATGATATATTTTAAACCGGATTTGGTGGTTAAAGTGTCTTTTCCAGCCACATTATATGCTGCAATTTTTGGAGCTTCAATTGCTTGAAGAACATCAATATCGAAAGTTAAATTTGCTTTAGCCGGTATTGCACCCCGACCTGATTCTCCATAAGCTAAATTATAAGGAATAAATATTTTAGCTTTATCGCCAACTTTTAATTGGGCTAAGCCTTCTTCAAGACCGGGGATAATTTGTCTTTTACCTAAAGTAACGGAAATAGGTTCATCTCTCTGAACAGAGGAATCGAAAAGCTTTCCATCATCGAAATAACCAGAATAATGAACGGTAACTTTCATCGTTGGTAAAACCTTGTTTCCTGTACCGTCTTTAAGTACCACATATTTAACTCCTGAAGGCAAAGTCACCCATTGTTTTGCACCTAATTCAAAAGGTTTTGGACCTGAAATCACATTTAACAGTTCAACATCAAAAATTAAGGTTGAATTTGGAGGAATCACACCCATATCCCGGTCTCCATAACCTAAATTGGCCGGAATTTTAAAGGTTGCTTTGGAGCCTACCTTCATTAAAGCAATACCTTCGTCCCATCCTTTAATAACTTGGCCAACACCAAGAACAAAAGTAAATGGTTGGTTTCTTTTATGAGAGCTATCGAAAATAGTATCATTCGTAAGTTTTCCTGTATAATGCACTACTACTTTATCTCCGTTAACGGGTTTAGCTCCAGTACCTTCAACATCAATTCGGTACTCTAAACCACTTGCTGTTTTTATCATAGGTTTTTGTGTTTGTGCCATTAAGAAAAAAGATGGCGTTATTGAAATTAGGCAAATAAAAAGTTTCTTTTTCATAGTGAGATTCATTACTTATTTAACATCAATCAGTTCTAAATCAAATACTAAGGAAGTAAAAGGTGCAATAGGACCATTCCCTCTTTCTCTATATGCAAGCTTTGAAGGGACAATAATATGGGCTTTTCCGCCTACTTTCATTTTTAATGCAGCCTCTTCCCATGCTGGAATTACTTTACCACCACCTAATTGAAATTCAAGTGGGGTTCTTTCTAAGGATGAGTCAAATTTTTTACCATCTAAAAATGTACCGGTATAATGCATTTTAACAACCTTACCCATTTCGGCTTGGGCTCCGGTTCCTTTCTTTACTTCTACGAAATATAAGCCACTTTCAGTTGGTTTTACAGTGATTTTTTTGCTGGAAATGTATTTTGCTAAGCTATCTTCTTCTATTTTCTTCATTTCCATCATTTTTTGCTGCATCTCTTTTTGTTCTTTTTCAAAATCGGCTTTCAATTGGATGTGTTTTAATTTTACGTCAAAATACAAAACAGTGGTGCTGTCAATAATTTTTGGAAGTTGAGGCATTCTGGCAATCTTGTAAAAGAATGAGTCCGCTTTAATAATAAAAGATGCACTATCACCTTGGGCCATCATGGCTAATGCCTCATAAATATCTCCTTTAAATTGTGGGGCTAATAAATTCAATCTAAATGGGAATGGGTATTTTTTAGTATCTTCTAAAACAGAGTCTTTGGTGCCATATTTTAAAGCTAAGGTTAAAATATCTCCTTGTTTTGGTTTTGCTGAATCAGCATTTTGAACATGAAATTTATAATACAATCCCGTTTCTGTTTCCTTATATCCTTTATATTTTCCTCCACAGGAGTAAATAAAAATCGCAGACAAAACGATTAACAAACTAGCATACATTGATCTTTTCATAAAAATTAAATTTGATTATTATTTTTGAAGGTTAATTAATTCTACATCATATATTAAAGTTGCCTTTTTAGGGACTTTATTCCCATCCCCCATAAGGCCAAATCCTAAATGTGAAGGTATAATAAATTTAGCTTTCTCCCCCATTCTCATCATAAGTACACCCTCGTTTAAGCCACTTTCTTTTTCATATTTCCCAATCTCAAAGCGCTTTGGTCCTAATTCTTTAGAAGTATAGCAAGTATCCCCATTTATTAATGAAAGTGTATATTCAAGAGTTGCCAGCATCTTGTTTTCTGCTTTGATTCCTTTACTTTTTTTATAAACCCAAAACCGTAAGCCGTCAGTGCATTTTTGCATTTCCCAATGATAACGCATGATAAATTCATCAATCAGCTGTTCTTCAGAACGTTTGAGATATTGATTAGCGTTAATTAATGTGCTATCTACCACCTGTTTTGAAATGACTTTTCTATGCTTGATTTCATCTTTAGCAGAACAAGAAACAAAGCAATATAATAGCATAAATATCATTATTTTATAAAAACATTGTTTATGTAAAATCATGAAGCTATTATTTCTGATTGGTGCTGTTTTGCAAATAATTCAAATTTCTCAAGAGTCTCATTCATTGAAATGAAAGAGTCACCCCCGGCTGCATTTTTATGCCCACCCCCATTAAAGTACTTTTTCGAAAACTCATTCACTGAGAAGTTGCCTTTCGATCGCAAAGAAATTCTAATTTTCTCTTCCCTTTCAGTAAATAAGGCAGCAAAATTAATTCCTTTTAATGCTAAGGCATAATTAACTACCCCTTCCGTATCTCCCGTTTGATAATCATACTTTAATAGATCCTCTTTGGTTAAGTATATATAAGCAGTCCCGAATTCTCTAAAAACAACCAATCTCTCACTCAAACAGTATCCAAGCAATCTTAACCTGGCTTCAGAATAGGTATCATAAATTTTATGATGAATATCAGCGCCATCTATTCCAACAGTAAACAAATGAGCTGTTGCAAGGTAAGTGGCTTCATAATTACATGAATAGCTATACGAACCGGTATCTGTAATGATTCCAACATAAAGTGCTTCGGCTATTTCTTTAGTTATCAAAGCTTTATCACCCGCCAACATAATAAAGTTATAAATCAATTCGCAAGTAGAAGATGTTTGAGTGTAAGAAAAAGTGATGTCACAAAAGAACTCAGGAAATAAGTGATGATCAATTAAAACTTTTAGTGATTCAGAGTTTAAAACCGCATCCTTTAATTTGTCTAGTCGGTTAGCTGCATTAAAATCAACACAAAATATTGCATCACAGTTGTTTATAATTGTGTTACAAGTATCCGTTTGAGAGTTGTATTGTAAAATAGTGTCTGCACCTTGAAGCCACATTAAATATTCCGGAATCTCATTAGGAACAATTACTCGACATTGAAAGCCTTTAGAATTAAAATAATTATAAAAGGCCAATGAAGCGCCAATGGCATCACCATCAGGGTTCACATGCGTTGTAATTACAATATTTTTAAGTGGAGATAGCCTTTCAAGAACCGTCTTTACCTCATTTTCAAGCACAATATCACTTTTTTTTGCAAAGTTAGTAAATAATATTTTACTTTACACCCTCGTAAAGTGTCAATCAAAAATAACCTCTTAAAAAACATTAAATATGAACGGAAACAGAACATTTACTATCATAAAACCTACGGCAGTAAAGAACAATAACATAGGTCCTATCTTAGCAAAAATTAATGAAGGTGGATTTAAAATTATTTCACTTAAATACCTTAAAATGAGTGAAGAACAAGCAAAAGCGTTTTATAAAGTGCATGCGGAAAGAAGTTTTTATCCTGACTTAGTAGGTTATATGTCTTCCGGTCCAGTGGTTGTTGCTATTTTAGAAAAAGAAAACGCAGTGGAATCATATCGTAATTTCATTGGAGCTACTAACCCCGCTGATGCAGTGGAAGGAAGCATTCGCAAATTATTTGGGACTTCTCTGCAAGCAAATGCAGTTCATGGTTCCGATTCAGATGAAAATGCAGAAATTGAAGGCAATTTCTTCTTTTCATTTACTGAAAGATTCTAATTATTTTCCGGTATATATTCCTTAAAAGTTCTATCTGAGTAGAAAACCAATACCTTCTCTATTGTGGCATTTCGTATGCCATCTTTTACTTTTGTATCAATAACAACTTCTTTTTCGATAATTTGCTCATTTTCAATGGGTGAAGCAATATTATCATGTTCGATAACTAAGGTTTGAATGGGTTTATTTTCTTGAATGGGTTCAATAGAAAATAAATCAGGCTCCTTTTGTGGTGTTATTATAGGCTTGTCCAATTTTAACATTTGCCCTTTTCCTGTCAATAGCCATTCGATATCAATTTCAGGAAATTTCTTAATAATTTTCATTACCAAATCAAGACTCGGATTGTTTCGACCGGAAAGAATATGAGAAATTCCGGATCGCTGCACATTAATCTCATCAGCAAATTGTGAAGCTGACAAATTTCTGGTTTTTAATAATAGTAAAATTCGCTCGAGCATTTTTGTTTACAAAGTTAACATAAATTATATTCACATTTGTAATTATATTTATTTCACATTTGTAAACACCCAAATGTTTGTTTTTCATTACTGTAATTATTAATATATTTAATGTATAATAATGATATTTAATTACTTATGAGTTATATATGTATTGCTATTCAATGTATGATTTCTTCTTATCTTTTATTAAACAATAGGTATAGTAAATTATATTTATTATACTGGTTTTCATATATTTATAACGTATATATTGTTATTTTTGAAATGCCTATGCAAAAAGGATAATTATTTTTGAATATTACAAATGTAAATATCAAAATGCATATTTTTTTAAGTAAAAAGTTCATCCTTATCTTCTCTAAATATATTTTTTGCTTTATTGATTTCAATACAGAATTCCAATTGCAGTTCTGGGCATGCATTTGTTTTGAGCTACTTTTGCTTCCCCTGCTCCTATTTTTGAATTGAATTCACTTTAATACATAAGACTTATACTTAAAGACCTCTTTATCACAACAGTATTTGTGTAACCATCTGTATATTAAAGAATTAGATTTTACATTTTTCAATAATTGAATTTGAAAACCATTTAAAAGGGGTTAATGGAAAATATTTCGATATATTTTTAAAAAGAAATTCATAATATCACTAACTCTTTGGGAAAAAGTAATATTTTTGTCGAATAATAATGTTAATTAAAAAACTAATCACATGGCTACTAAAAAACCTATAGTTGTTGAGAAAGAAGACATAGTCGTGAAATTTGTGGGCGATTCCGGTGATGGAATGCAGCTCATTGGCTCCTTGTTTTCTGACACAGCAGCACTTGCAGGCAACGACCTTGCAACTTTTCCGGATTATCCGGCTGAAATCAGAGCTCCACATAACACTGTTGCCGGTGTTTCAGGATTTCAAGTGCGCTTTGGAAGTAAAAAAATATTTACTTCAGGGGATATGTGCGATCTCATTGTTTGTATGAACCCTGCTTCATTAAAAGCCAATTTAAAATGGGCTAAAAAAGGTGCTATTCTTATTGTTGATAAAGACATTTTTGATGACAAAGCTATTGAAAAAGCCGGTTACAAAACCAATCCACTAGAAGATGGCAGCTTAAAGGAATATAAAGTTTTGGCAATTCCCATTTCAAGTCTGACAAAAGAAGGGGTTAAAAATGTTGATGTGGATAATAAAACTGCTGACAAAAGCAAAAACATGTTTGCATTAGGGGTTGTTTATTATATCTTCAATAGAAAATTAGACATCACTTTCCACTTATTTGAGGTTAAATTCAAAAAACGTCCCATACTTGTTGAGTTAAACAAAGTTTCCTTACAAGCCGGATATGATTTTGCTTCAACTTTCGAAGAAATAGATACCATTTTTGAAGTTCCTAAAGCAAAAATGCAAAAAGGTAAATATCGCAATATTACCGGTAATACAGCCACTGCATGGGGTTTATTAGCCGCTTCTGAACGTTCCGGTAGGCAATTGTTTTTAGGCTCCTATCCTATTACTCCTGCCACCGAGATCCTGATGGAACTGGCAAAACATAAA
>CAZJBB010000144.1:0-8294 GCA_964543995.1 uncultured Bacteroidales bacterium | reverse complement strand
ATCATACCGCTTTAGGCTGGCTGCAGGGAGTTACTAAACCCATTGTAGGCAGTAATGCAAGCAATTACGGTTAATCACACAACGCCATTTGGGCTGTATATAAACTATGTGGAGCAGAAACCACTTGAAGAAATTCGGTCATTGAGCTTACTGAAATGCCGAATTTCTAAAAAACGCCTGCCCTGACAGGTAAAAACAGGGGGCGAAACCTGAAAAGCCAGATAAGTAGGGAAAAATCTAACAAAATGGAAACTCAAACATTAAATTTTATAATTATTCTGACATTTGGAAGCATTTCTATATTGCTAATTACAATAGTTTTATTAGCGAGAAAAAGAACTTGGGGTGCTATTTCAAGCAAATTATTAGGTTTTGTATTTATAATAATTTGCATATTACTAATTCTATTTTCAGAAATACCTAGCGAACGATATACGCAATTGGTGGGTTTAATGGGAGTAATTTCAGGGTATTTTTTTGGCGTGAATTCACAAGATTTAAAAGATAAAAATAACAAAGATAAAAATCACACAAATCCTAAAAATCAAAAACCATGAAAAAGAAGAATTTACTCTTTACTTTACTGGCATTTATTGCTCTTGCCACCCCTATTTTAGCACAAACCTTTGGAAATTATAATTTTACAATCGAAAGACTTATTTTGGTAAATGAAAAAGGTTCACTTGCCGACTTGTCCTCTTTTAAACAGCTTCCATCATCTATGGTTGGTGAAGGAAATTATAAAATTAAAGATGAAGAAACCTTTCCCATGTATTTTTTGTTAAATGGTAAAATTGTAAGTGGAACCTATATTGGACAACATGCCAAAATGAAAATAAATGGCGAAAAATACAATTTGCCACATGGAAAAGGGAAATTTACATCACAATCCATTAATTACGATGGAGACTGGTACGAAGGTAAAATGCAAGGAAAAGGAACTTTAAATGTCGTTGATTGGACATATAAAGGTGATATTACAGATGGCTTAGCAAATGGCGAAGGAAAGTTATCATATAATATTGCATCATTAGATAGCACTAAAACTATAGAGGGTACGTTTAAAAATGGAAAGGCAAATGGAAAGGTTTTTATTGCTTTTATATCAGGAAAAGAGTACACGGGGGATGCATTTGAAGGAAAACTTCAAGGACAAGGCAAACTGATTTATAAAGACAAATCTAAAGACCGTATTGGTGCTCAAGTAATACCAAATTCTTATTACGAAGGAAGTTGGAATAATAATGTTCGAGATGGTATCGGAACGACTTATTATCAGAATGGGGAGAAATTAGAAGGTTTGTGGAAAAATGATTTATTTAACGGAAAAGGTAAACTAACATTATTTGATAGCACATTATATGATGGACAATGGAAAGATGGATTACCACATGGAAAAGGAATCCAAACTGATAAATATGGCTCATTATGTGAGGGGGATTTTAATCAGGGTAAATTTACAGGACATGGAACTTGGTGTGATAAAAATGGAAAATATGTTGGTTATTTTATAAACGATGTAAAAGAAGGTCAAGGGAAAAACACTTACAATTCTGGTGATATCGAAGAAGGTATATTTTCTAAAAATAAGTTAATAAAAGGAGAGAAAAAAAATGCAGATGGAACTTTTGAGAAAGGTACATGGGATGATAAAGACGTTTTTAAAGGATTTGCAAAAAGGATTTCAAGTAATCAGAGTATATGGGAAGGAGAATGGAAAGGAATAATGCCAATTGATTCTGGAAAAATCAATTGGGCTAATGGAAATACGTACGAAGGAGAATGGGGGGGGTATATTGAAACTGATTCAGAAAAAGAATTTGTTTATTGGTGCATGGAAGGGAAAGGGAGATTAACCATTGTGAATGGCGATGTTTATGTGGGTAACTTGCATAAAGGGAAGAAAAGTGGATACGGGAAAATGACTTATCAAGATGGCACTGTATACGAGGGGGAATGGGAAAATGATGAAACAACTAGCCCACAGATGGGAACATTCAAAGACTCTAGAGATGGAAAGGTTTACAAAACGGTAAAAATTGGCACACAAACATGGATGGCAGAGAATTTTGCTTTTAAAGCAATTGGTGGATGTTGGGCACTTGATAATAAAATATCTAATGTAAATAAATTTGGTTATTTATACAATTGGGAAACAGCAAAAAAAGTATGTCCCAAAGGTTGGCATTTGCCAACCGAAAATGAATTCGAAATTTTAAGGAGTTATTTAGGAGGAGCACATATTGCTTGTGAAAAATTAAAATCGACGAGTGGATGGGATAATGGGAATGATGATAATGAAAATGGGAATAACGAAAGCGGATTTAATGCCTTCCCTAGCGGAAAATATTATGATTCAAGTACCACTTTTTCTAAGGATGTCACTAGTTTTTGGGGCTCAGATGAAACTTATAACTATAATGATTTTTTGAACCGTAGTAAAATACTAGCTGTTAAAATGGACATACATATTGTTGCTGGTGTAATATTACAATATGACTACAAAGATTATGGCCTTTCCGTCCGTTATATTAAAGACAAATAGTCTATTTGAAAATTACCGCGTAGCGAGCTATTTTATAAATCGAAAGAAAAAAACAAACTAAACAAAAACAAAAACAAAAATGTATTAACCCATAAATAGGGATTACAAAACCAAATAAACTAAAAATGAAAAAAATACTCGTTAACATTTCAATAATGCTGGCGTCTTTATTATACACCTCATGTTTTTCTCAAAATTTACCTTCGATCGATAAAATAGATAAAACCTTGGTGCTAAACAATAGTGGGGATGGAGATACACCATTAATTTTTGGTTATGAGTTACCCGATATAAAAAGCAAAAAATTGATCTGTTTTTCTTCATCCACAAAAGATATTGATAACAATCCTTATAAATGCCAACTTGGATCTTATTATGAAACAGGCTCTTTAGTAATTGAGTATATTACAACAGAAGGGAACTTTGTTAAGCTGAAATTCAAATCAAAAGATAAGGCAGAATCTATTTTATACTTTGAAGTGGAAAAAATAAGGCTCGAAGACAACTGATTAGCCCCCGGCATGATAACATCCACTACGTCAAAGCAAAAACCAGCTTTTAACCAACGAAAAAAGATAATTTTTTTCAAAAGCAACCCTTTGCCTTTTAAAAATAAAAGTGGAGCAGCGACCACATGAAAAAACGGGCTTTTTCTAACAAGTTGATTAGTTAGAAGGTGGTACCTGAAAAACCAAAAGGATAAGGAAAATAAAAACTATAAAAATGAAAAGTTTAATAAAAAAAGGATTAATTGCATTTCTTTTCTTTGTTTCAATTAATGTACAATCTCAATCGATGTCTGGGAATATTAAGAGTGTAAAAATAACCTATTTGGAAACTGGTAACAACACTGAAGGGACTAATGCATTTATCAACAAAAAAGAAACAACTTTCAATGGATGCTTAGATTATAAAATTAGCAAATTAATTATAGAAGGCTCGGCAAAAAAAATAACTATTTCTATTAAGGAGGAATCAGGCAAAGTCATTTATGAAAAGAAAGACCTTGATATTGAAGGGAGTCTTAGTATTAACCTTACGATTAAAGATAGAAATGTTCTTAATAATTTATTTTTTGGAGGGTCTGTAATAATCAAACAAAAGAAACTATTTTATTCCGCCATAAAACCTTTAACAGCGGATGTAATTAACCCATCTTCCCGTAGTTTCAGAATACTGGGCGCAGGTTACAACCTACGTCCGAAAATTCCCGCAGCATTCAGCTACGCTGGTTTGCAGTAAAGCTTGGCTAAGTGTAGTTTTATAAACTGCAGAGAATCCGGTCGCAATTGCTACAATCAGCTCAATGCAATTCCTAACAATCTATTACCATCAAGATTCCATCTTTTCGGTAAGGTGGGATCTTGATTACTCCACCAATCATAGCTCTCAAGCTTCTCATATAACGCATCAGTACAAGAGTTAGTTTTGTGCATGCAGCTACCCATGCATAAATAGGTTTTTGATTTTTATGAATCGCACAAATATTTTCTTATTTTCGCATAAACATTTCTTTCATGAGCCATATAAAACTATTCGAAAGCAAAAAAGTTCGCAGCCATTACGATACAGAAAAAGAAATTTGGTATTTTAGCATTATTGATGTAGTTGAAATTCTTACAAATAGTCCCAATCCTAGAGATTATTGGTTTAAAATGAAGATAAGAGTAAAAACCGATGATGGATTTGAACTGTCGACAATTTGTCGACAATTGAAATTAAAGGCAAATGATGGGAAAATGCGTGAAACCGATGTTGCCGATACGCGAACATTACTCCGCATAATACAATCCATACCATCACCAAAAGCAGAACCCTTTAAGCAATGGTTAGCAAAAGTGGGCTACGAAAGAATGCAAGAAATTTCCGACCCAAGTCAAAGTATAGATAGAGCTCGAGAAAATTGGCAAAAATTGGGTCGCAGCGATAAATGGATTCAACAAAGAATGACGGGGCAAGAAACACGCAACAAATTAACCGATTATTGGAAAGAAAGCGGAGTTGAAAAATCAGACGAATTTGCCCTACTCACAAATATTATTCATCAAGAATGGACCGGCTTAACTGTGAAAAGACACAAAGATTTAAAAGGTTTGAGAAGCCAAAACCTACGCGACCACATGAGCGAAGCTGAGCTGATTTTCACGGCCTTAGCAGAACTATCCACCCGACAAATTGCAGAAACAGAAGAAGCAAAGGGATTAATTGAAAATGCAAAAGCAAGTAAAAAAGGCGGCAAAATCGCAAAAGATGCCAGATTAAGCCTTGAAGAACAAACAGGAAAAAGTGTTGTAACTGGAGAAAACTTCTTGCCACCTGCAAAAGGAAAAAAGAAATTCCCCCTTTAAAATAACACATAATGGAACGAATTATTGAAGTTAAGCCTGCAGAAAACTACACCCTATGGGTGAAGTTTGAAGATAATTATCATAGTTTTGTCAACATTAGACCCTTTATCACTACCGGTATTTCAACGAAATTATTAGATTATGATTATTTTAAGAAAGTAAAGGTTGACGAATTTGGCGGAATAGCTTGGGAAAATGGATTTGATTTTTGTCCAAACTTTTTACGTAAACTAATAAATAATGAAATAGATTCATGTGGGATCATGCCCGGCTTGGCATAGTTTTCAAAACTACGTCAATGCATTGGGCTGCAACTGCCACAATAAGATAAAGGCAATTCTTTTAATCTAGTACAATCAAGATTCCATCTTTTTTGCAAGGTGGGATCTTTTTATCAACATTGCAAATTCAACTTTCCATTTTGATCGCAATAAAATATTTACGTATCTTTGTTAAGTCAAGAGCATCTATTTTTGATAAATGAAGGTATCTGAAATCATAAAGATTATTGAAAGCGATAGATGGTTCCTAGCCAGGTAGAAAGGCAGCCATAGACAATATAAACACAAAACCAAAAAAGGATTGGTTACCATTTCCTCCCATAAAATGAGTGACGATATTGCTAAAGGAACATTAAACAGCATTTTAAAACAAGCACAATTATTAATGGATTAGAAATTATGTTAAAATATTTAATCATTTTCGAGAAAACAGAAACCGGCTATAGTGCCTATGTTCCGGATTTACCAGGATGTATTGCTACAGGAAAAACAAAAGTCCATGCAGAAAAACATATCCTTGAAGCAATTCGTTTTCATTTAGAAGGCATGAAAGAAGAGCATATTAAATTCCCTATTAAAAAAACCGATGCAGAGACTTATGTTTTTGCAGTTTAGCGATGCACATTTAAAAGACCAACCTAGAGTAGTTTTCAAAACTACGTCAATGCTTTGGGTAGCATTCGCTACAATAAGATAAAGGCAATTCTTTTCAATCAACAAATCAGATTCCATCTTCTCGGCAAGATGAAGACATATATTCCCAACTTAAGACATCAAAAGCTTTTTAGTATTAGATAACTCATTTCCCTGAGATGAATGACTTTCGATTTAAGCGCCCGAAATAAAGAAGAAACTATCCTTTTCTTTTGAATCAAATTTTAAAGAAAGCCTAATTTCCTTACTTCTCATTTTAATCACAGGTATAAACCCCGGGGCATGCCCAGTACCCGGATTCCGCAACAGTGCAGCAGGGTATAATACCTTCCGGTGTGCGGGATTATTCGACTTGAAAAATTTTAGTCACTGCTTTCGAAAAATTTTAGTCTCACGAATAAAAAAATTACCTTTGTTGTCATGATTAAAGCATCGAATATCTTCAAATCCTATGGTGACGTAAAGGTATTACAAGGGATTAACCTCGAAGTAAAAAAGGGAGAAATCGTTTCTATTGTTGGCGCTTCGGGAGCAGGCAAAACCACTTTTCTTCAAATTATTGGCACCCTTGAAAAAGCGGATTCAGGCAGCATTATTATAGACAACACTGAAATTCAATCTCTTAACGAGAAAAAACTATCTGCTTTTAGGAATCAATCCATAGGGTTTGTTTTTCAATTCCATCATTTATTGCCCGAATTTACAACTTTAGAAAACGTTTGCATTCCGGCATTCATTGGGAAAACGCCCAAAGCAGATGCCATAAAAAAAGCAACTGAATTATTAACACAATTGGATCTCTCCGATAGATTGAATCATAAGCCTTCTATGCTTTCGGGTGGCGAGCAGCAAAGGGTTGCCGTTGCCAGGGCTTTGATTAACAAGCCTGCGGTTGTCATGGCTGACGAACCTTCCGGAAATTTGGATTCGAAAAACGCCAAAGAATTGCACGACTTATTTTTCAAACTGAGAGATACTTTTCAGCAGACCTTTATTATTGTTACACATAATGAAGAATTGGCTAATATGGCCGACCGGAAATTAAGCATTCGAGATGGAATTATTCAAAATTAAACATATCAAACTCAATATTAATTTACTAATTAACTAAAAAAAAATCTATGAAAATTGTAATTGTAGGTACCGGATATGTAGGATTGGTTACCGGAACATGTTTTGCTGAAGCAGGCATTGATGTCACCTGTGTTGATATTGATCTTGAAAAAATTTCTAAATTAAACCAAGGCATTTCACCCATTTTTGAGCCGGGCTTGGAGGAAATGATTCGCCATAATATGGAAAAAGGCAAACTTCATTTTTCAAGTGAATTAACTGCTTGCCTTGATGAAGCTGAAGTGATTTTCAGTGCCGTGGGAACCCCTCCGGACGAAGATGGCAGTGCTGATTTAAAATATGTTCTTGATGTTGCCAGAACCATTGGAAAGCACATGAATAAATACGTGATGTTGGTTACCAAGAGTACCGTTCCGGTTGGAACAGCAGAAAAGGTGAAAAAAGTAATATCCGAAGAACTTGCTAAAAGAAATGTAAATATTGACTTTGATGTAGCTTCCAATCCTGAGTTTTTAAAGGAAGGGGATGCCATTAATGATTTCATGAAACCGGACAGAATTGTTGCCGGTGTGGAATCTGAAAAAGCTCAGCACTTAATGTCACAGCTATACAAACCTTTTACCTTGAATGGACATCCCATTATTTTCATGGATGTACCTTCTGCTGAAATGACGAAGTATGCCGCCAATTCGATGCTGGCGACTAAAATCAGCTTTATGAACGACATTGCAAACTTGTGCGAAATTATTGGAGCCGATATCAATATGGTTCGTAAAGGCATAGGAAGTGATACTCGAATTGGGAACAAATTCATATATCCGGGAGTCGGGTACGGGGGATCTTGCTTTCCTAAAGATGTAAAAGCATTGATTAAAACTGCTGATGAAAATGGATATAGCCTAAGGGTATTAAAGTCGGTGGAAGAGGTTAACGACGATCAGAAGATGGTATTATTCAACAAGTTGTATAATTATTTCGAAGGGAATTTGCAAGGGAAAACCATTGCCCTTTGGGGTTTATCCTTCAAACCCAATACCGATGATATGCGAGAAGCCCCTTCATTGGTTATTATCGATAAATTGCTGGCGCATGGATGTAAAGTAAAAGCTTATGATCCTGTGGCCATGCACGAAACGGAGCGTAAAATAGGAAATGTAATTACCTATTGTCAAAGTCAATATGAAGCATTGGAAGGTGCTGATGCCTTGATGCTGGTAACCGAATGGACAGAATTTAGGTTTCCCGATTGGGATTTGGTTAAAAGCAACTTAAAAAATCCGATAGTTTTTGACGGAAGAAACATTTACGACGGTGTAGAATTGGCACTTCTTGGTTTCGAATATGAAGATCGGAAGAGCGTCGTGTAGGGAAAGAGTGTTCAGAGCCGTGTAG
>CAZJBB010000143.1:0-8322 GCA_964543995.1 uncultured Bacteroidales bacterium | reverse complement strand
TTCATACAAGGTTTATAACTCTGGATTATTCCAGATTATCACTATGATTAGTTACCTAATTTTTTATTAAATCAAATATTTTGAAAATCAGATACAATCAAATATTTTCTCATTTTCAGCAATGATAAAATACATACTTTAAATTTAAGTCAAATCATTTTTTTGTATCACGTAAAAACACGAATGGAAATAATACTTAAAAGGGTGGATCCTTAATTCAAAACTAATTTTTGGTTTAGAAGAAATTATAGCGTAATTTTGCAATACATAATCTTGCAATAAAATGAATAAAATTAGCAATTACTACCATAAACTCTTTTCAGAGAAAGAACAAAATAATACACCTCAACCACAGCAATTAAAAGGGATTTTTATCAGTCCTTCTCACGAATGTAATGCCAATTGCATTCATTGTTACGAAAAATTTCAAGGAAAAAAACAAATTGCATTGTCAACCGATAACGTAAAAAATATTGTTGACCAATTTATACTTCTTGGTGGTGCTATGGTTTATTATTGTAGTGGTGAGTTTTTATTGCGATCAGATGCCATTGAATTGGTAAAATATGCAAGTGATAGAAAGCTCTATGTATGCGTCGCTTCTAATGGCTTGCTTGCTAATGAAGAAAAAATTGATGAGCTGAAGCAAGCAGGATTATCAAGACTAATCATTTCAATAGATAGTGCTGTTGAGGCCAAACATGATGAATTTCGTGGGATAAAAGGTTGTTACCAAAAAGCAGTTAATGCTTTGCAAATTGCAAAAGAAAAAGGTTTATCAACACAAATCTGGACTTACATTTCGAAAACAAATTTTGAGGAATTAGCTGGCATTACCGAACTTGGTAAACAACTTCAAACTGACGAGGTTTTTGTATTTTATCCATTGTTATCCGGTCATTTATTTAATAGATTTGACGAGAATCTTACGTTTGAAGAGCGTGAAATGTTTCGAAAGCAATTTAACGATTGTCCTCCTGTAAATCTTGAATTCCCAACAGAAGAAAGTGTTTGTCGTGGAGGAGGTAACAGACATATTTGTGTTATGCCTTCAGGTGATGTAACTTTTTGCCCTCCTGTTCCTTATTCTTATGGCAGCATACATGATCAATCATTAGAAAGTATTTTAAAACTTGTAGTGGCTGATTACGAAAAATTTTGTACAAAAAAATGTACAGGTCAGTGTATTGTTAATTTCGAAGAATACCGTAACAATTGCAATGCACGCTATATTTATTGAGAACAATTTGAAAAATTAGAGCTAGAAGTATTAGTTCGGCAAAAATTCCTACACCCTACCAGTTCTGACGAGGTTCCAACCTCGGCACCTCTATCCTAAAAGGCTACAGCCTTTTCAAAATCATAATCCATCCCTGCCTGCCTGACAAGGCAGGATACCCACTCACATCCACCTCGTCCCAAACTATATCCCCTTTTCCCTCTCAAATATTAAATATTCCCTATTCTCCCACCGCCTTCCATCGCGAATTGTTAAACACGGGTTAATAACAAACTCTGCGATTGTTACATTATAGTTAAAATGTCGGTCTTCCTTCTAAATGTGTTGCTCTTCCTTCTAAATGTGTCAGTCTTTCCTCTAAATATCATACTCTTTCCTCTAAATCTCGCACTCTTCCTTTTAAATTCGTCACTCGTTCTTCTAAATATCAATCTCGTTTTTGTAAATGCGTTGGTCATTCCTCTGAATATCGCTCTCTCTCTTCTAAATGTCGTTCTCATTCCTCTAAATCTGTCGGTCATTCTTCTAAATGTCGCCCTCTTTCCTCTAAAAGCCTTGGTCGTTCTTTTAAAGGTCATGTTGATTCTAATTTCGGTCGTTTCGATAATACCAAAACTTTCTTCATACTCTTCCCTATTTGTTTTCATAGTTCAATAAGTCCTTTCTCATACCTTTAATATAAAGTTGATAAAACTAATGCTTACCCTCAATGTTCCAAATACCGGCCATTTTGTGCTGAGGTTCCAACCTCTGCACCTCCATCCTGAAAGGCTCAGCCTTTCCAAAATCACAATCCATCATACCCATCAGCGTCAACTGCATCCATAAACTCGATGTTTTATAACAGATAACAAATAGACAAACTGTATTTTATGAAAATTCCTGGAGATAATTCCTCTAATAAAATTTCCAATATCGCTTCAATAATTTGCATTTGCGCATCATAAATTTCGTCTTCCAAACAATACATTTACAATTTTCCTCAAATAATTTGCTCTCTCGATCAAAAAATTTACTGCTCATACCAAAAAATTTGCTACTCATATCGAAAAATTTCATTTTCCACGTAAAACATTGAACATCAATATGGGCAAATTTGTCGTCAATCTTCAATAATCAGTTGTTCAGAACGATAAAATACTCATCCGTTTTTAAAATCCAATCAAATAAAAAAACAACCCGACGAGTAAGAGGTTTGGAGCAAGAACAGTTATTTAAAAACTGCACAAATCTTCGTGTGTCTCCATGTTCTCGGTGTCTCAGTGGTAATAGTTTAGAGCTAAACTCAACAAACCCTTCGAACTTCCACCTTCCGTACTTTACAAACTCAGTCCTCCGTCTCTTCACTAAATAATCCCCCGAAATTGCACAGCCTAATATAGTTTTTAAAATTCTTTGCCATTTCATTTTCAATTTCTTTAAGCTCTTCTTCCGAAAGATTATCAATAAAACAGGTAGGGTCTTCACCAAAGAGGTCGCCTGTGTGATAATAAGTCATGGTGCGGCATCCGCCACAGGTGAATCGGAATTTGCATTTACCGCATTTGCCGCCAAAATTTTTACGGTCAACTATTTTTTTAAATAATTCCGATTTATAAAGAATATTTTCCAGCGTTTCTGTTTTAACATTGCCTCCCGAAAAATGATCGCCCAACAAAGGACAGGGTGCTACTTCGCCAGCAGGATTGATAGAATAAAATGAACCACACCAGCAACCAATAGATGGGTTGGTAGGCACCTTACTTTGGCTTTCGTTCTGCCCCGAATACTTTTCATACAACTCTGGAGATACAAAAAAGGGCACAAAACTTACATATCCCTGATGATATTTACGCAACTCAGGATGAATTTTATGTTGCATGGTTTCCTTATCAAACATCAGATTTTTAGCATCCGAATGTCGGGGCGAAAACGGAATCCTATTGTTTGGCAATTTCAGTTCCCTGATTTTAATAAGGGTATCATGCAGGCTATCGGCTGTGTGTTTTCCAATGGTTACACAAATATTAATATTGATAAATTCTTTTTCCAGCTTACTGATAAGGTTAAGCACCTTGTTGGTAGCAACGCTTCTCGAAGAAGAGTTTTCTTCATTATCAAAAGAATTGATTCCAAGAGACACCAGCAGATTGTCGCCAAGCAAATCTTTCAGTTTATGAATGGATTTATCATTTAAAGTCGAACCGTTGCTCACCACACTGATTCTGAAACCCAACTCATGGGCCACCTTCAGCAGTTCAAAGGCATCTTTCCGCAAAAGAAACTCTCCTCCCGAAAAAGCAATGTATCTTGTCCCCAGTTTATGCGCGGGTAATAAAACACGGTTAATAATTTCTTCCGTAGTCAATTCTGTCCCCCAGTCAACATACTTTAAATGAGATCCGCTTGAACAATTTTCGCAGGCAAAGTTGCATTTTCGGGTAGATTCAAAATAGAGAGTATGATAATAGGGAAGCATAAATTTTAAGTTTCTTTTATGCAAAGTTATGATTAAACGCCAAGATATTTTATCTTTGTACAAAAATAGATTATGGAGTGGGCATTAATACTGGGAGGTTCAAGTGGATTCGGTTTGGCGACAGCAAAATTATTTGCCGCCAAAGGGATTAACCTTATTATTATACACCGCGACCGAAAAGGAAATATGGCTTCGGTCGAAAAGGCATTTGAACAAATACGTCAACACAATGTTTCATTGGTAAGCATGAATATCAATGCCAATGATGCGGAAAACCATCCCACAATTATAGAAAATATTAAAACCACTCTGGGCGAAACAGGAAAAATCAGAGTGTTTTTACATTCTCTTGCTGATGGAAATATAAAACCAATCATAAACCCCATCGGTACCGAACAAGCTGGGAAATATCTGAAAGAAGACGACTTTCGTCACACCATTTATGCCATGGGAATAAGTTTTTCAGTGTGGAGCAAAATGCTATTTGAAAATGGATTATTCGCCAATCCGGCACGAATTATAGGACTCACCAGCGAAGGTTCACAAAAAGTACTACTGGGATATGCGGCTGTCGGAGCAGCCAAGTCAGTATTGGAATCATTGTGCCGTTATTTGGCTGTTGAGTTGGCTCCTTATGGAATTACCACCAACCTGATTAATGCAGGAATAACAGAAACTCCCGCATTGAAAGCCATTCCGGATGCTGCCCAATGGCTTGAAAAGGCAAAACAAAAAAATCCTTTTAAACGTCTTACTAAGGTAGAAGATGTGGCCAAAGTAATTTATCTGCTTTCAACTGAAGAAGCCGGATGGATAAATGGCGAAATCATCAGAGTGGATGGTGGTGAACAAATAATCGGTTGAAAAAATAGGAGAAATGATGGATACCGCATTAGAACAAAAAATATTAGCCCGTTTACCTTATGGTAAATCCTTTTTATTTGTGGATTGTATTACCGAAATTAACCAGAATGAAATCATAGGAAAGTTTCAATTTCCGGAAACATCTTATTATTATCAGGGTCATTTCGAAAACAAACCAATTACACCCGGGGTTCTGTTATTGGAAACCATGGGACAAATAGGTTTGGTATGTTTTGGCATTTTTCTTCTGGATATTCATGATACCAATCATCCCTTTACTCCCATATTATCGCATCTGGATTCCGAATTTTTAGGGATAGTACTTCCAGGAGAAGAAGTTACAGTTCATTCTGAAAAAGTGTATTTCAGAAATCATATCTTAAAATGCAAAATTACCATGCGTAATGTGGCTAATGAAACAATATTAACTACAACAGCAATATGTTCATTTAAAATGGATGCAGCATGAAAAGAGTAGTTGTAACAGGAATAGGAGTAGTATCTCCTATAGGTACAGGAAAAGAAAGATTTTTACATTCTTTGATGAATGGGATTAGTGGTGTTCAGTTAATTGAAGAACTTGAAAAATATAATTTCAACTGTCGCATTGGCGGAAAACCTGAAACAGAAAGTTCTAAGTACTTACCCTTACTTGAAAAATATAATCTTTCCAATGCAGGGTCAACGGTTTTGTATGCCTTGCTTGCTGGTTTGGAAGCCTGGGAAGATGCAGGACTTGAACTGCCCGAATATGGTTCTCAAAAAATTGATACCGAAACGGGGATTATATTGGGAAGTGGTATAGGCAGCATGGACATTATTGGCAACACCTTGGTGCCTTTTGTCAATGAGGGAAAGCTTCGCAAAATAAGAAGCACTCATGTAGAGCAATTGTTGTTTAGTGCCTCAGGGGCTTATCTTTCAGGAATTCTTGCTACAGGAAATCTGTGCACCTCTAATTCAAATGCATGTAGTACCGGTGCTGAAGCTGTTTTAATGGGATTCGAACACATACGACAGGGAAAGGCTAAAAGGATGATGGTGGGTAGCACAGAAGGCTATTCTCCTTATTATTGGGCTGCTTTTGATGCTTTGAGAGTCACTGCAACAAATTTTAATGATTTGCCAACCAAAGCAAGCCGTCCCATGAGTGGAAGTGCCGATGGAATGGTTCCGGCTTGTGGAGCAGGCATATTGATACTGGAAGAACTTGAATTTGCCTTGTCGCGCAATGCAAATATTTATGCCGAAATTGCAGGAGGTTTTTTAAACTGTGGAGGTCAGCGTAATGGTGGCACTATGACCGCTCCAAGTCCGGAAGGCGTAATCAGATGTATCACCCAAGCCTTAAAAGATGCAAACATTAGTGCCGATAAGATAGATTGTATATCAGGCCATTTATCCTCTACAATGGCTGATCCTATAGAAATAAAAAACTGGACTCTTGCCTTACAAAGAAAAGGAAAATCGTTTCCTTATATAAATTCCCTGAAATCAATGACAGGCCATTGCCTTGGGGCTACAGGTGCAATAGAAACAATTGCCGCAGTGCTGGAATTAAAAGAACAATTTATACATCCCTCAATTAATTGCGAAGATATTCATCCTGAAATTGCAGAATTGATAGATGGTAACAGAATCCCACAAACGATAATAAAAAACGCAGAAATAAATTATCTGGCTAAAACCAGTTTCGGTTTTGGTGACGTAAATGCCTGCATGATTTTAAATAAATACAATTAAAATAAAACAACACAACATGGAAGAGATTAAAAGCAAAGTGATTAAAATTCTTGATAAGTACATTTTTGATAAAAAGATATGGGATAATGTTCCTGAAAACTTCAGGATGATAGAGGATTTGAAAATTAATTCAGCAAGAATAGTCGATATCGTAATTGATATTGAAGAAATGTTTGATATTGAAATTGACAACAAAACCCTTCAGAATATGAAAACCATTAATGATATTGTTACCACCATAGTTGAAAAACAAGCGAAATAATGTAATGGGGTTTGTGGGCAATGATATCATTTCTCTTTGCGACAGGGCTAACCTTCGGAGTTTTTCGGATGTAAGATATTTGAATAAAGTTCTGACCGCGAATGAATTGGGGCTTATTAAAGATAATCCCGATTTAACTCTTTTGCCATATATCTTTTGGACTTGTAAAGAAAGTGGGTATAAAATTGCCATGAAAAAGGGGACTGAACATAATTTTGTGCCACAATATTTCGAAGTGGTTTCATTTGATTATCTTAAAACAAATGGGGTTGAAATGCTGTCAGGTGTCATAGTTTTTGAACACGAAAACCATTATTTTCAATCAATATTGAATACCCGGTACATTTCTACTTTAACATGTTGTAATAAAGAAGACCTGTTGATAGCCAGGAGTGTAGTTGGTTCTACTTCTAAACAAAATCATAGTGAGATGAGCAGACATGAACTTAAAACAATGATTGCTTCAGAATACCCAGTGGATGCCTCACAAATTACGATATTTAAAACCGACAATGGAATCCCCTATTTGAAAACTAAGAGTAATTTTAATGCCGATATTTCTTTAAGCCACGACGGTATTTTTTATGCATTTGCTTATCTGGTAAACAATAATTTCGAACAGTATGCAGGATAAGAACTCAATTCCATTATTAAGTGTTGTGACGCCTGTTTATAATCATGGGGCATTTATCTCAAAGGCCTTGGATAGCGTACTGATGCAGGAAACAAATTTTAATTTTGATATTATTATCACCGACGATTGTTCAACAGATAATACCCGTGAAATCCTGCGTTATTACAAAGAAAAATATCCTGAAAAAATAAAGCTGCTTCTGACTGAAAAAAACCAAGGCGTAAACAGAAGTTCCTTTGAAGCCTACAGAAATTCAGAAAGCAAATATGTTGCTATGCTCGAAGGCGATGACGAATGGATTTATAAGCATAAATTGCAGGAGCAGGTTGACTTTCTCGAAAATAATCCTGATTTTGTGGGTTGTTTTCATGATGCAAAAATTGTGTCTGATAAAGATAAAAATGTGGCCAATATTAATCAGTTTCATCATGATTTTAAATACTATTCGCAATTTAATAAATACCGTAGGGAATTCACTTCTGCCGAAATCATCGAGAGAAATATTATCCCAACTGCCTCATTGGTATTTCGGAATAATAAGAATATCGAAACCTTCTTTCAACTATTTGCTGATATAAAATTGTCACTCATTTGGGCTTTTCAGATTTTCATTGTTGGCAAAGGCAAGCTTTGTTATTTCAATGAGGTGTGGTCAATATATAATGATCATGCTGAAGGAGTTTCAAAAAAACAGTCTTTGAATTCCTTTAAATTATCCAATATAGTAGTCCTTAAACGTTTCATTGTACATCTGGAGGGCTTACATAAATATTCCATTTATCACACCATTGCTCTGGAATACTTACAGATTCTTTACAACAGGCAAAATGCCGATATGAAAAAGAGTTCCTTTTATAAATATTTATTATTCTATACTTTTTATTCCTTAAAATCATATCGCTACCAAATTTCGAATGTGAGTAATTTCAGGAAAAACATAAAAAGAAATTCATGTGCGGTATAATTGGCATTTGGGATTTTAAAAACAGGGTAAACAAAGAAGAGTTTGCCCTCATGAGGGATACAATGAAGCATAGAGGTCCTGATGGAGAGGGCATGTATGTTAATGAGTCAGGCAATATTGCTTTAGGACATCGCCGCTTGTCCCTCATTGATCTTTC
>CAZJBB010000142.1:0-8323 GCA_964543995.1 uncultured Bacteroidales bacterium | reverse complement strand
GCATATCGTACCCTAACAACAAAACAAAACACCTCATCGGCATGGCCAACATGGTTATGGAAACCTTTGGCGGCAACATACCCATGACGGTGGAAGAGCTGGTGAAACTACCCGGCGTGGGGCGTAAAACGGCCAATGTAATTACCTCGGTTATTGACCAGCAACCCAATATGGCCGTTGATACCCATGTGTTTAGGGTTTCCGCTCGTATTGGGTTGACGAAAAACGCCAAAACCCCATTGGATACTGAAAAACAGTTGGTAAAATACATTCCTGAGAATTTAATTGCCAAGGCACATCATTGGTTAATCCTTCACGGAAGATACATCTGCAAAGCAAGAAAGCCCCTATGCAGCGGATGCGATTTAAAAGAATGGTGCGAATATTTCAATACAAATTCCAGCAAATAAAAAAAACCACCCTTTTGAGGTGGTTCTTATATGATAAAAGCCTTATTTATTTAACTGGAGCGGCTTCTGTTTTTTTAACTTCTGCTTTTTTACCTTCTTCTTTTTTAACGCCACCCTTTTTTGATACTTTTTTTGTAGCTGGAGCTTTTTTTGTTTCGTCTTTTTTTACGTCTTTCTTAACTTCTTCTTTCTTAACGTCTTTTTTTACTTCGTCTTTTTTTACGTCTTTCTTAGCTTCGTCTTTTTTTACGTCTTTTTTTACTTCTTTTTTCTCAACCTTTTTGGTTTCTTTTTTTTCAGTGTTTCCAGTTTGTGCAACTGCTGCTCCTAAGAACATTGCTAAAGCTACGAATAATGCAATCTTTTTCATTTTTTTTAGTTTTAAAGTTTGATAAATTTGGTTTATTTTACTGAAAAGAATTATGCATAAATTGTGCCAAAATTCATTCTGTAAGTTAATAAAAGTTAAAATGCGTTCTTGTGAATAATAGCTGTTTTATGCATAAAAAAAAGTCACCGCATTATAGGTGACTTTTTTTATTTAGCAAGCTTGAATTTATTTTGTTGGAGCAGCTTCAGTTTTTTTAACGTCTGCTTTTTTTACATCTTCTTTTTTTGCTTTTGGAGCTACTTTTTTAGTGGCTTTTTTAGTTTTTGGAGCTGTTTCAGTTTTGGTAGCGTCTTTTTTAACTTCGTCTTTCTTAGCTTCTTTTTTAACTTCTTTTTTTACTTCTTTTTTCTCAACTTTTTTAGTTTCTTTTTTTTCGGTATTACCGGTTTGTGCAACTGCTGCACCTAAGAACATAGCCATAGCTACAAATAATGCAATTTTTTTCATTGTTTTTTGGTTAAATTTGTAAGTAAATTATTTTAATTTTACGCGGCAAAAGTAACACATAAATCGAACCAGAAATTCCAACTTAAGGTTAATAAAAGTTAAAATTTGTATGTCGGTTTATCCTAACTACAATAAAAAGAAAGCCTTAAGGATTTTTGATTGAAAAACACATAAATATGAATAACATCTTTCCATTTTTAGAATCACTCACTCAAAACAACAATAGAGAGTGGTTTGCAGCAAATAAATCCCTGTATCTAAAAGCACATAGTGAGTTCGAAGCCCTTATGAGCCAAATTATAAATGGGGTAAATGATTTTGATAAAAGCATTGGTATTATCCATGCCAAGGATTGTATTTTTCGACTGTATCGAGATGTGCGTTTTAGCCATAACAAAGAGCCCTATAAAACTAATTTTGGCGGTTTTATTGTTAAAAATGGAAGAAAATCGCCTAATGGTGGGTATTATCTTCATCTCGATTTGGAAGAGTCTTTTATTGGTGGAGGAATCCACATGCCCATGCCCGATGCGTTGAAAGCCATCAGAAATGAAATATACTTTAATGGGGATGAGTTTTATAAAATTATCACCGCTCCCGCTTTTAAAAGTATGTTTGGAGCATTGTCGAGTGAGGATAAGCTCAAAAAACCTCCTAAAGGCTTTGATCCTGAATTTCAATACATTGATTTGCTGAAGTATAAAAGTTATACTGTTTTTCAAAGTTTTGATCCCAATGAAATTACTTCGGGGGATTTTGTTCCTAAGGTATTAAAGGTATTCAAAACCATGAAGCCGTTTTTAGATTTCTTAAATAGAGCCATTGCAAACGGGGAATCCCATTAGAGTATCGCTTCATTTGTTTGAAAAATCTTGTCAATCAGGTTTTTGTATTTCTCGTTGATGAAGTTCCTTTTTAGTTTAAGGGTAGGGGTAAGTTCTCCTGATAATGGGGTCCATTCAGTATCAATCAATTCGAATTTTTTTATTTGTTCGGTTGCCCCCAAAGTGTTATTCATCTTTGTTACTTCTTGCTGAATTAATTTTTTCACGAAAGGATGACTTATCATATCAGCTGCTGAAGTTAGTTTAATATCATTTTCTTGACAAATTTCTTTAATCTCAGGAAAATCCGGAACCAGTAGCGCCGCTGCAAATTTCTGATTTTCACCTACTACCATAATATTTTCAATATATTCCGATTCTTTAAACTTATTTTCAATTTGCGAAGGGTTTATGTACTTCCCAAATGAAGTTTTGAATAATTCCTTTTTCCTACCTGAAATTTGAAGCACATGAAAGGCATCTAAATTTCCTAAATCGCCGGTATGGAACCACCCCTCAGAATCAATAACTTCTTTGGTCAAGGCAGCATCTTTATAATACCCCTGCATTACGTTTGGACCTTTCACTAAGATTTCTCCATCTTCAGCAATTTTAACCTCAACACCGCCTCTTAAAACCGGACCTACTTTCCCAAATTGAACTCCATTTTTATTAAAATTACTTACGGAAATCACAGGAGAAGTCTCAGATAGGCCATAACCCTCTAGTACTCCGAATCCTGCAGCCCAAAAAATCCTTGCTAATCGAGGTTGCAATGAAGCACCCCCGGATACAATAATTTTAATATTTCCTCCAAGTGCTTGGTGCCATTTACTGAAAACTAACTTTTTCGCAATGATTAGCTGAATTTGATATCCAATATTCCATTTTTTATTGAAATCGAATTCAGCACCCACTTTCAGAGCCCAAACGAAAATTTTTCTCTTGAATCCTTTTAAATGTTGCCCTTTGGAATTTATTTTTTGGAATATCTTTTCTAATAAACGGGGAACGGTTGTTAACATATTGGGAGAGACTTCCTTGATGTTTTCAACAATGGTCGCCATGCTTTCACAATAATATATAGAGATGCCTAAGTACTGATACATATAATTCAGCATCCTTTCATAAGCATGGCACAAGGGTAAATAGCTCAATGCCCTACCTTTGGGTCCAAATTTCGGGATATAGGAAACGGCAATAAAATTAGACACAACATTCTTATGGTTTAACATTACTCCTTTGGGGTTTCCAGTAGTTCCCGATGTATATATAATGGTGGCTACTTCATTTTCCGAAATTGCATTTTTAATTTCATTGAGTTTCTGAAGATTTAGATGTTGCTTGCCATAGTCGATCAAACTATCTAATGATTTATAGCCGTTTGTTTCATTAAAAGTGTATATATGTTGAATATGTGAAATCTTGGGTAATATGTGTTCTATTTTATTTAATAACTCCTGACTGCCAACAAATACCATTTTAATTTCGGCATGATTTAAGATATAGGTATAATCCATTTCAGAAATGGTAGGATATATTGGTACAATAATGGCTCCTATTTGCTGAATTCCCATATCTAAAAAATTCCATTCCGGTCGATTGTTGGTAATGGTTGCGATTTTATCACCGGCTTTAATTCCTAATTCTAATAAAGCCGCACTGATGAAGTTGCTGTTTTCAATATATAATCGGGAGCTGATTTTTTTCCATTCACCATGCTCTTTAGCGGCAAAAATATCAGGTTTGTCGAATTTTTCTTCCAACCGACTCAATAAATCAAATATTCTTTTTACTTCCATGCTTAAAAATTAAGGTGCAAATGTACAATGTTTTGTTAAACCATACGAAAAGTATAGTCTAAACAAACCGGCTTCACTAAAGTTTTCTTTTCAATAGAAACTTTAACTGAGAGCCTCAGTATTTTGTGCCAAGGAATTTATGAGCATCTCTTTTATAGGATACAGAATTTAAACTAATTCAAAAAAAAGAGCCAATTCATTGCTTCGGCTCTTTTTTTGCTTCATTTATAAAAACGACTAGGGAGTCTGAGATATATGGTCTTGTGCTAATCGAGGTTCAAAAACAACAAAGTCATCTAAATCGACATACCCACTCCCATTAAAGTCAGTAACATTGAACCCCATGGTTCCGGAGATTAATTCAGGTTCAAAAACAATAAAATCATTCAAATCGATCATTCCATCTTGGTTTACATCACCTGCAATGAAGGCATATTTATTGGAGCTAACCAACGTTTGTGTTCCAATTCCATAAGCTTGTAGCATACTGGAAGTAAAATCATAAGCAACAGAATAGGTGTTGAACGGTATCGGAATGGCAGACCAAGTTTCAAGATGGTTACGGTTTTTAATGCCAATATAATAATTGCTATTAAATGTTGAGGGTACATTTATGGAAGCAGTTCCATTAATTGATAAATCCACATTTCTTTGATTGAATACAGCTCCATGAGGATGAACTTCTGAATGCAATTCAATATCAATTTTATCAGCAACATTATTGCTCCACTTTGGACTATTGGTATTCCCATCGTAGGCTACATTCATTTCGTTGGTAGTATTGCTATATAAGCCTTCTAAATAAGCAGTTATATCAAGTTTTATGAATGGCCACCCACCTTTATGGTAAATACTGTCTACCTCTGAACTTGAAATAGCTCTACTGTAAATCATAATATCATCAATAACCCCATTAAATGGATAAGACCACATAGGTGGGTCGGGGTTATAGCAACAATTTGTAAAATGCCGACCAATGGAGAGGGGATAATTATCGCTTGTACTCATAAAAGAATTGCTTTCCATCATTTTTCTGTCAATACATTGACCATCTAAATAAAAATATGCAGAGTCGCCATTGGTAACAAATGTGTATAAATGCCACTCATTTAGCGAAATACTCGTGTTGTTAGCTACACCGGCACCATTGTTGGCACTTCCGTAAACAACAAAAGCATTCCCTGAACCATCAGCAATACTATAAGCATTTATAATATCCCTCCCTTTTATAAGAACATAACCACCATGGGCAGATTTTTTTACCCAAGCTGAAAGGCTAAATGGATTTTGTAATTTTAGGTAATTGCTATGTTCCACGGTCATGTAATCACTTCCTGATGCATTGCCTCCAAAATAATAGGCTCCATTTGGATTTCCAAACCTATCGGAAACGGGGATTACATTTCCATGAATGACTGCATCT
The DNA here is from genome assembly GCA_964543995.1 of uncultured Bacteroidales bacterium. GTDB lineage: Bacteria > Bacteroidota > Bacteroidia > Bacteroidales > CAIXTV01 > CAIXTV01. The sequence goes on along the minus strand of CAZJBB010000142.1, from coordinate 3,026 downwards.
TGATTATTTCCTGTTGAGTCATGAGTACTTCCTGAAAAAGGATAATAAGCAATCAATCCTGAATTGAGATTTACTGAATTAACTTCAATATATAAACTAGATTCAACACCTCCTCCACAAGCATTATTCCCTTTTACTTTAATATATCCAGAAATAGCAGAAATACCATAGTTGACAGTGATGGAGTTACTATAGCTGTTTCCGGTGGCGCCTGAGGGTAAGGTCCATATATAAGTGGTAGCATTTGCGATGGTTGGGACTGTGTAAGTTACGCTACTTTGCCCTTGACTAATGCTTTGGCTTCCAACAATTGCACCAGCAGGAGAAGGAAGCGGACTTACGGTCAAGGTGAGTGTGTCTGACACTTGACCAGTCCCACATTGGTTCATGCCTTTAACAGTAACTTTTGCAATCCCAGAGAAATTGGGATTCCATGTAATTGATGTGTTGGATGAAGAAGTGTTAGCAGAATAACTTCCTGCTCCGGATGGATTTACCATCCAATAGTAGGTAATGGCTCCATTTGAACCTGAAGTAGAATATGAATCCACATCAGATCCACATGTTGAAATTACTCCGTTGGGTTTGCCTGGTTTTCCTGGTAGGTTAATTACTGTAACAGCTAAATTACTAATACTACCATCTCCACAACTGTTACTTCCTTTTACGCTAATATTTCCTGAAGAAGCATTTACTCCATAATTTACAGAAATACTATTAGTTGAGCTTGTTCCGCTGGATCCCGAAGGTAAAGTCCATTGATAAGATGTTGCATTTAATATAGGCGAAGTTGAGTATGAAAATATAGTTCCTCCAGAGCAAATATGCTGGGAGCCAGTGATGGTGCCAGCATCTGCGGGTAAGGAATTCACAATGATTTTGAGGATGTTTGATTCTTTCCAGTTACTCTGGCAACTAACTTTTGCTAATCTTTTGTACCACTTGGAAGCTGTTAAAGTTCCGGGAACAAAAAAACTGGAATTTGCTCCTGCAACGTCGCTAAAAGAAATGCTATCGGCAGAACTTTGCCATTGATAAATTAAATTACCTGTAAAGTCAACAGGATAACTTATATTTCTTAGTGTATCTGCAACTACTCCGCTGCAAATGGATTGATCCCCCGTAATAATTCCGCCATTCAATGGATTGATACAGTTGTTGGTGTCGGTGTCAAAATTATATTCATAGGGTCCCATATCCACGACAAATTGACCATCTTTATTGCCGTCTCTTACACGAAGGTTTCCATTAAAATCAGTGGTGTCAACAACCGAAAGGTTATCCCCAGCGTCAATAATAGGGCTGGAATTTATTGGATAATAATTGCCACCGGTAGTATCAGTCAGTTTTGGATTTACAAAAATATTTAAGTATTGATCAATGCTGTCATTATGTGAATTCACCCCAACAATGGTTCCAAAATTCGGATAACTGCCCGAAGAGTTTAGCCCGTTATTATAAAAACAGGATGATTGAATGTCCCAATTTCCTTGAATTACTGTTGAATTTATATTGTTTAAGAAAATGCTATTTCTAACCAAAACGGATTTGCTCGTGGAGCTGTTAAACATAGTTTGGTTGTTTATTTTTGTGAATAAACAATTGTAAAACCGATATTTAGGACCATTAGAACCTCCTTGCCAAATGCAATAGTTTTCAAAAATGCAATTTTTAAAATTTGCCAAGCCTTGAGCTGAAGAAACAACCCCATTTTTAAATATGCAGTTTTTAAAGGTGGCTTTTCCATTTACATCTACAACCTGGTACCACACTTTATTTTTAAAGGAGCAATTATATATCTGTAAATCCTCATTCCACAACCAAGCATTGATATTGGTGTTTTCAAGGGAAGAATTTCCGAAAAACTTTGAATTAGAAATGGAAAGATATAAGTAAGTGTTGGTCAAGCTACTCCAAGTGATAGATGGCTCAGCAAATTGACAATATGAAAATGTAGAATACTTATAATTCGAACCAACCCAACAAATATCTCCAGCCGTCGAATTTGGATAAATTGAAAATAGGATGCTGTCTGTTGCATTTCCGATGGCATTGATTACTCCACTATTGAGTATTCCAGCGCCTTCTAAAAAATAAAACTTTGCACCCGGTTGAATTTTTAAGGTATCGTTTATCCCTATCGTTGGAGTAATTCCGGGGTAATAACTTCCGGTAGGGACAATTCCATTTTTAGGAAACAAATTAACCGTTGACAAGGTTTGGTTGCTATAACAATTTTTCTGATAAAAATATCCGGTAGGGAAAGGGTATAAGTCATTATAATACTTAATGTTATAAATACCCATGGGAACCAATTTTGTGAAAAAACCGGTCGCATCCGTAGTAATGGTATCAGTATAAATTGAAGGTGTGGTTCGATTTAAGATTACTTTAATTCCAGTGTGATCCGATAGGCCATTTTTGTATGCATACCCCTGAAGTGTAACATTTTGAGCAAAACTGCAAAAGGATGTTAATAGCAGAAAGAAGAGTGTGATTTTTTTCATTTTCATTGATTTTGGTATACACAAAACTATGAAAATAAAATGTAAATTAAGTTTTTTTAACAGAATAAGCGCTGTATTTCATAATGAATTGATATTTAGCATTATAAAATCAAGGCACAGAAACTCGGATTTACATATAGAGCCGGTTCAATCCTTTGAAAAAAATATTGGGATCGGATTAAAATTGTGAGTGTTACTCATTAAAAGTTCGGTTACACCCTATGTACATTCACCGCACTTGCTTGAGCCGTAGGCATAATCAACAAGTCGTTAATGTTTACATGGGACGGAAGGGTAGTGGTATAATACACCACATCCGCAATGTCTTCTGCCTTCAAAGGCTCAAATCCTTTGTAAACATTTGCCGCTTTTTCCCGGTCACCATGAAATCGAACTAAAGAGAACTCAGTTTCTGCTGCGCCCGGAGCTACTTGAGTGACCTTGATGTTAAAAGGAAGCAAGTCAATGCGCATGAGATCGGAAGAGCACACGTCTGAACTCCAGTCACCTGAAGCTATC
>CAZJBB010000141.1:0-8375 GCA_964543995.1 uncultured Bacteroidales bacterium | reverse complement strand
ATAGCTTCAGGTGACTGGAGTTCAGACGTGTGCTCTTCCGATCTGTATCACCATTAAAATCAAATTTCTTAACAAAAGTATTTGTTGTTGAATTCCATTCGAAAATGCTCCCAAATTGGTTGGTGCCTCCATTAGAAGTCATGCCATAAAATTTATTATTAAAGAAGGTTAAGTTGCCATAAGGCATGTTACCGGTTGAGCTTGAAAAGTTTTGTTTTTTTGTAATGACATTATTTACAGTATCCATTTCGTATATGATTCCTAAATTTGCAGTACCTCCAGTAGATGTCATTCCATTAACTTTAGTTCCAATAGAAGTTAGCCCACCAAAAGAAGCATTTCCATTAGCAGAAGCTGAAAAATCTTGCAGTTTTGAGTAAGTGTTGTTGAGTGGATTAAAACTAAATATGGTTCCATTTTCAGTTGAACCTCCGATATTCGTCGTCCCATAAAGTTTAGCATTTAAATATAACAGCTTGTTATAAGGGTTTCCTCCGCTAGAAGACTTGTTTAAATCAATTCTTTTTGTAAATACATTGCTTGAAGGAATCCATTCAAATATGGTCCCTGAATTAACAAGGCCTCCCATATAAGTCATCCCATAAAATTTATTATTCATTAGTGCTAAACCTCCAAAAGGAGTAGATCCTTTTGATAATGTATTAAATTCTTGTTTTTTTATGAAAATATTGGTGTTAGGATCCCATTCAAAAATGGTTCCTGCCCCATTAACACCCCCTTCACTCGTCATCCCATAGAATTTGTTATTATATAAAACCATGTCGTGAAATGGGTATCTACCACTGGCCGTGTCTGAAAAATCAAACTTTTTAACTAAAATATTTGTAATTGGATCCCACTCAATGATACTTCCTTTATCATTAACTCCGCCATATAAAGTCATGGCATATAATTTGGAATTGAAAGGTTGGAAACTACCAAGAGGGCAATTCCCACCGGTGCCATTAAAATCTAACTTTTTGACAAAGTTATTGGTAGTTAAATCCCATTCGAAAATAATTCCTTTGTCACTGGTTCCTCCGTGGTAAGTCATTCCATAAAACTTTCCCAGGGTAAAGAGCAAGTTTCCATAAGGGAATGAACCTTTGTTTGTTCCATCAAAATCGATTTTTTTTATCAATATATTGGTGACCGGATTCCATTCGAAAATAGTCCCCAGATCATTAATACCTCCTTCGAAAGTCATTCCGTAAAATTTATTATTTACCAATATTAAATCTCTCTGAGGGTATCGACCGGTATTGATACCGTCGAAATCTATTTTTTTTGTTATTTGATTGGTTGTTGGGTCAAATTCAAAAATAGTCCCGTACCCATAATCTCCCCCTTCTGAAGCGAGTCCATACATTTTATTGTTAAACAAAATCAAAGCTCCTTCCGGGTGGGCTCCAGTTGAAGCTCCAAGGAAGTTTGCTTTTTTAATGTAAATATTAGAATTAGGATCCCATTCGAATAATACCCCTAAATTGGCAAATCCTCCTTCTTTTGTCGTAGCATAAAACTTAGCATTTCCGCCATCTATAAAATAATTATACGCAGGCGAGCTCCCAGGGGCATCGTGTTTAAAAGAGTAATCTGATGTGAAGGCTGAGGTTGCACCGTTTAAATGGAAAAGAGTCCCATAATTATCTAACCCACCTTTACTTGTAGTTCCCCATATAAGAGCGTGGTTTTGAGCTAACAAAATATTCATTAGGGCAAATAAAACGAGTGTCAATATTATACATCTTTTCATTTGAAGCGAGATTAATGATTTTAAGAATTGCATTTACAGGGTAAAATTACATTTAATCTAAATATGGCTTGCTGGCTTTGTTTTAAAATTCATAAGCACTTAAAAGGCTTTTTATTGCATAAAGGAAGACGACATCTTTAATATTAGAATTCCTTGAGCTAAGGTCGATGAACTTCATTCTATTTCTCTGCCGTGAAAAGGAGGATAAGAGTCGGTCATAAAGAAAAAATACAATTTGACCCTCATGTTCCAACGGTATGTTTCGGCTACAAAATTAAATAAGATTAAAGGATATTTTTCGGTGAAAATAACTGCCCACCAAGCAATAAAAGTGATGATACAACAAGCAATTCCCCGAATGAATAAAAACAAACCATGCGGAATAAGAATGTAGAATAAACCAAAGACCAAACGAAGCAATAATATCCCGCGATTTAATTTTTCAGGACAATCAAATTCTATGTTACTGTTTGTGTCTTCTCCATTCAAACCAATAGCAGGATAGCCGTCAGCTAAGTTCAGCAATCTGAGTTTAAACCGTAAACTCCATTTCAGCATTTTTACCTGAAATTCGAAAAAACTTTTTGGGTATTTTTCCGAAATTAAGACTGTCCACCAAGCAAGGAAAGACAAGAGGAGGGATGAAATGACCGTGAAATAAAGTAAAAATAGATGGGGTATAATAAAATACACAATGCCAAAAAATGAACGCAATAATAATTCTACTCGTGAATACCTTTCTTGGTAGTTAATGGTGATTTTCATGAATGGATATTTATATACAAATGTAGTTGTTTTCAATTTAAAAGCATCTTATTTGAGTTAATTTTAATTGAACTAAAAATCTTTATGTAGCTTTGTGCAATGTGTGCGGCGGGTTTAAAATGCCAAATGTTAACTAATACATTCAAAGAGATATGCCAATTGATGATTTGAAATTTAAGAAATTGTATTTTAATGATACTTCCTTTGATCAATTAATGAGGAAGAGAATTCTTCATATTTTGTTGATTTGCAGTAAATACGATGCATTTATTTTGGAAGGGGATGGAAGAATAGATGAACAGATTTTTAACGAATATGTGTCTTTGAATTTACGGTATCCACCTCAATTTATTCAAGCAAATTCCGATAAGGAAGCCATGCAAATTATTGAGGATGAAAATATTGATTTGGTTATCAGTATGTTAAGTAACGGAGATATTGATACATTCGATTTGGCAAAAAGAATCAAAACCAAATATCCAAAAAAACCTATTGTCGTTTTAACTCCTTTTTCTAGAGAAGTTTCCGTGAAATTGAGTCGCGAAGATCTGAGTGCCATTGATTATGTTTTCAGTTGGTTGGGGAATGCCGATTTAATTTTAGCCATTACTAAGCTTATTGAAGATAGGATGAATGCGGAAGCGGATATTAATGAGTTTGGGGTGCAAGCGGTGTTACTTGTGGAAGATTCTATTCGGTTTTATTCAAGTTACCTTCCAAACTTGTACAAAATAATCTTTAAGCATTCGAAGGACTTTATGACAGAAGGTTTGAATGAGCACCAGCAAATGCTACGTATGCGCGGCCGACCAAAGATTCTGCTGGCTAGAACTTATGAAGAAGCTATAATGCTTTTTTCGAAATTTAAAAGCAATTTGCTGGGAGTTATCACCGATATGAGTTACAAAAGGGATGGAGTGATTGACAAACTGGCCGGAGCCAAGCTTTGTGAAATGCTTAAAAACGAGGACCCATACATGCCTATTCTACTGCAGTCTTCCGGCGCTGAAAATGAGGTAATTGCAAAAAAAATAAATGTAGGTTTCATAAACAAAAACTCCAAGACCCTTTCGATGGAACTCAGGAATTTTGTGATTCAAAATTTTGCTTTTGGCGATTTTATCTTCCTCGACCCTGATTCGGCCAAAGAAATCAACAGGGCTTTTGACTTGAAATCCTTACAGCAAAAGATATTTGAAATCCCTGACGATTCATTAAAGTATCATTTAAAGAGAAATCATTTTTCTAAATGGCTGTACGCCAGAGCCATTTTCCCGGTAGCAGAAATGTTTAAGGCTTTAAGGTTGGAGGATTTTCATGATTTGGATGATGCAAGAAGATATATTTTTGATACCATTTCTAGTTATCGATTAAGTAAAGGAAGAGGTGTGATTGCTGATTTTAACAAAGATCGCTTCGATGAGTATTTGATATTCTCTAGAATCGGAAATGGTTCAGTGGGGGGGAAGGCAAGAGGATTGGCGTTTATAGATTCTTTATTGAAACGAAATCGATTCATTGATAAATTTGAAGATGCTATTGTTACCATTCCTCGCACAGTAGTGATGGGGGTCGATGTTTTTGACGAGTTTATGGAAGAAAATAATTTGTATGAAATTGCACTCTCAAATGCTTCCGATAGTGAAATTCTTCACGCTTTTGTGAATTCTCGACTTCCTTTCCGGATACATGAAGATTTGTATGCATTTATGAGTGTAGTCAACAAGCCCATTGCCATTCGTTCCTCCAGTTTGCTTGAGGATTCTCATTATCAGCCTTTTGCAGGGATTTATTCCACGTATATGATTTCAAATACCTCTCAAAACGAAAGGTTGAATATTGAACAATTGAGTATTGCTATAAAAAGTGTATATGCTTCAGTGTATTTCAAAGACAGTAAAGCATATATGATGGCTACTTCCAATGTTATTGATGAAGAAAAAATGGGGATTGTATTACAAGAAATTTGTGGACAACGATATGGAAACCGATTTTATCCGGCCATTTCCGGTGTTGCCCGTTCAATTAATTTCTATCCCATACATCCTGAGAAAGCTGAAGATGGCGTAGTAAATATTGCTTTTGGTTTGGGCAAGCATATTGTGGATGGTGGAATTACCTTGCGATTTTCGCCAAAATTCCCTAAAAAGATCATTCAGCTTTCCAACCCCAAGATGGCATTACAAGAAACTCAAAAGAAATTTTTTGCTCTTGACTTGCAAACGGATAGTTTTAAGCCTAGTATTGACGACGGAATTAATTTACTGCAATTGAACTTAGAAGATGCGGAAGCAGATAAATCTATTGGTATGCTTACTTCTACCTATGATCATGAAAACAATATTTTGAAAGATGGTACGGATGTAACCGGGATTAAAGTGCTGACATTTTCTAATATATTAAATTACAATGTTTTCCCTTTAGCTGAAATCTTAAGAAATATTCTGGAAACCAGTCAAAAGGAGATGGGCAAACCGGTAGAAATTGAATTTGCAGTGGATTTACATAGAAAAAAAGGTTCTCCAAATATTTTTAATGTTCTTCAAATTCGTCCCATTGTGGATAATAAAGAAACCCTAACCGAAGACATTGAGTTGATAAAGCCGGAGGACACGCTTATTTATTCTCACATGGCTCTGGGGAATGGAATTATTGAGGATATTTATGACATCGTATATGTGGTTCCGGAGAAGTTTAAACCTGCTTTGACGAAAGAAATTGCTGCTTGTATTGGCAATTTGAACAATACTTTTTTAAGCGAAAAGAAAAATTACATTTTGGTCGGTCCGGGACGTTGGGGCTCAAGCGATCCTTGGTTAGGGGTGCCTGTGAAGTGGCCTCAAATTTCTGCTGCTCGAGTCATTATTGAATCCGGTTTGGATAATTTCAGAATTGATCCAAGCCAAGGAACCCATTTTTTTCAAAATCTAACCTCTTTTAAAGTGGGCTATTTCACCATCAATCCATTTAATAAGGATGGGTTTTACGATGTTGACTATTTGTCTCAGTTTGAACCCGTTTATCAAGATGAATTTATTCGACATATTCGCTTTGAAAATCCATTAATAGTTAAAATTGATGGGAAAAAAGGTGTGGGCTTAGTATTGAAACCAAAGGAGACAGAGGTGGGATTTAAGATTCAATAATTGCTGATGTTAACGATACAGAAATGTATACGGTATTCTCTGTATTTGACTGATGAAATAGAAAAAGTGCCTTTTCATTATTATTATAAATCCTTTCTTATGAAGGTTCATTGATTTACTGATTAATGAAAATCCTAAAACAGAAAACCAAGTTTGTATGGTTTTTTGGATTTCTGTTTGTAATTCAAGTCTTTTTATAAACATCATTTAATTAGCGTGTTAACTAATATTTGGCGGTATCATATTCTTGTTAGCGTTAAGTGAAACACTGAATTTATAGTTTTTTTGCTTTAAGAAAATCACGTATTAAAAAATCGGTATATATTTGCATCGAATTTAAAGAAAAGAAAAAGTGATTTTTTTTTAACTTCAATTGTGAATCGAATAACAGTAAATAGGAATACATTAAGGTCCCAGAAATATTAACCCATAAAATTTCCGAAAAATGAACACTGAAAGAATCATAAGTCAATTAGAAAAAAAGCATCCAGGTGAGCTTGAGTATTTACAAGCGGTTAGAGAAGTTCTTGAATCTATCGAGGATATCTATAATCAAAATCCGCAGTTTGATGCAGCCAATATTATTGAGCGCATTATTGAACCCGATAGAATTTTAACTTTTAAAGTTCCTTGGGTTGATGACAATGGCAAAGTGAATGTAAACTTAGGATACCGCGTACAATTTAACCAAGCTATTGGACCTTATAAAGGAGGTTTACGTTTTCACCCCAGTGTAAACTTGAGTATTTTAAAATTCTTAGGTTTCGAGCAGATTTTTAAAAACAGTTTGACTACCTTACCAATGGGTGGTGCAAAAGGAGGTTCCGACTTTGATCCTAAAGGCAAATCAAATCATGAAGTAATGCGTTTTTGCCAGTCTTTCATGTTAGAATTATGGAAAATTATTGGTCCAGAAACGGATGTACCAGCCGGTGATATTGGTGTTGGAGGTCGTGAAATTGGATTTTTATTTGGAATGTATAAAAAACTTACCCACGAACATGTTGGTGTATTAACCGGAAAAGGCACCCATTGGGGTGGCAGCTTAGTTCGTCCGGAAGCCACAGGATTTGGTAATGTTTATTTTGCAAAAGAAATGCTCAAAACTCGTAACTTGGATTTCAATGGTAAAACCGTTGCAGTTTCGGGATTTGGAAACGTTGCATGGGGTGCCATTATTAAAGTAAACCAATTGGGCGGTAAAGTGGTTACCATTTCAGGTCCTGATGGATACATTTATGATCCCGATGGTATTTCCGGCGACAAAATTGATTATTTATTAGAACTTAGAGCCTCAAACCAGGATATTGTAAAACCCTATTCTTACAAATTCACGAATGCGCAATTTTTCGAAGGCAAACGTCCATGGGAAGTAAAGTGCGATGTCGCCTTGCCATGTGCAACTCAAAACGAACTCGATAAACAGGACGCTTTGAACCTTATGAAAAATGGTTGTATTTGTGTATCTGAAGGTGCAAACATGCCATCTACTCCCGAAGCTATTGAAATCTTCCTCGAACACAAAATCTTATTTGCCCCCGGAAAAGCTGCCAATGCCGGTGGTGTTGCTACATCAGGACTCGAAATGTCTCAAAATTCTATGAAACTCAGCTGGAGCGCAGAAGAAGTTGATAATAAGCTCCATGAAATCATGTGCAACATTCACCAAGCCTGTGTTAAATACGGAAAAGATTCCGAAGGCACAGTAAACTACGTTAAGGGAGCCAATATTGCCGGTTTTCTAAAAGTTGCTAATGCTATGTTAGATCAAGGAATTCTGTAATCTACAGAAAACTCATTTTCCTAAACAAAAAGACCGCATCTCAGGGCGGTCTTTTTATTTTTCTATAATTTGGCTTTATTGATTATTTCCCAAATTATTCATTTTGAATTTTATAATCATCCAATTGAATTATTTTGGACTTCTTCGATTACTATAAGTAAATCTATTATGATATACATTTTATACTCACTGTCTTTGGTATCCTGAATTTACTTTACTTCTTTTATTTACCACTGTGTTATCTGCATTTTCTTATTTTTGTGCTGTTATTTACTTAAGCTTTCTAAATGAAACTTTCGGTTGTTATTGTTAATTATAACGTAGAGTTTTACCTCGAACAATGTCTCCATTCGGTTATGAATGCATCTAAAGGGATAGAGGCTGAAGTTTGGGTGGTTGACAATAATTCTGTGGATGGCTCCGTGGAAATGTTAAAGAAAAAGTTTCCATTTGTAAAACTACTTGTCAACAAAGAAAATCTTGGTTTTTCCAAAGCCAATAATCAGGCGATAAGAGCATCCAAAGGGGAATATGTATTATTGCTTAATCCGGATACTATTGTTGAGAGCGATACTTTTGAAAAGGTGATTCGTTTTATGGATGAAACTCCTGATGCCGGAGGACTTGGGGTTAGAATGCTGGATGGTAAAGGCAATTTTTTACCCGAATCGAAAAGGGGATTGCCTACTCCGAAAACGGCTTTCTTCAAAGTATTTGGATTGGCGAAATTATTTCCCAAAACGAAGCTGTTTGGAGGATACCATTTGGGATATTTGTCGGAAATGGAAATTCATAAAGTGGATGTGCTTTCAGGAGCCTTTATGCTCCTTAGAAAAGAACTACTCGACAAAAAAGGCCTGTTGGATGAAGAATATTTTCTGTATGGCGAAGACCTCGCATTGCCATACACGATTACCAAAGCAGG
>CAZJBB010000140.1:0-8411 GCA_964543995.1 uncultured Bacteroidales bacterium | reverse complement strand
GATAGCTTCAGGTGACTGGAGTTCAGACGTGTGCTCTTCCGATCTATGGCGAGAAAAATCCATAGGGTTAAATAACGGTCTAAAAAACCTAATCTTTTGTTAGATGGCATGGGTTCTTAATTTTAATTTGTTTAGTGTTTAATCTTTTTTATTGGCATTATATTGATTAGCAGCAGGCTCCATTCGGACCAGAGCAATCGCAAGTGGGTTCAGTTCCCCTAATTAACCCATTGATGATACCGGCTGCACATCCAACACCGGATTTCACATAAAGGGCTTCTTCAGGGCAGTTTTTAGCACAAGCACCACATTCCATGCAAAAATCTTTGTTTTGTATGTGGGCTTTTTTGTTTTTTAATATAAACACTTCATGCGGACAAACCAAGATGCACATGCTGCATCCACTGCACTTTTGCTCATCCAATTCGAGCGTTACAACATTTGTTAAATAGGTAAGAGTTTTCATAGGTATCAAATAAATCGTGCAATAATCCAAGCAATACAACCTATAGCTGTTCCAATTATTTGAATAGGTAATAACAGCTTCATTTCTTTTTGAACTCCGGAGAGAGAGGTGAAAGTAGAAGAGCCGGTAAAGTTCATTGCCATAAAAGATGCCAGTCCACCCATCATCAAATACCAAGAAATAATTTCAATAATGTGTTTTCCTAATACATTAAAATAGAGAAAAAGGGAAGCAAACAGCCAACCTACGAATAATCCTTTGAGAGAGAAACGTTTGAATGGTAAATAGGGTAGGAGTATGGGCGTGAATACGCAACCGCTAATATAGGCTGTAAGCAGTAATAAAACCGCTCGTGATCCATGATACCAAGCGGCATCTATTGAATATCCCCCCGGATACAATCCGGCCAAAATAAAGAAGATGGCGGCCACAAGAAAGATATATTGTCTTCCATAGGTGAGCTCCACCGGTATAAGTTTTAATCGATCCGATAAGGGAAAGTTCACTCGACGCATTTCAGCCGAAGTCTTATGGTTTTGATCAATGAAACCAGCAATATCTTCAGCTCTTACGGGGCCATAAATCACCCGAAATCCGGTTTGATTTTTTACTTCATGTGCTGACACACCCACGGCTCCCAATTGAGGAAGTATGATTTTTCGATGCTTAACCAATTGGTCAAGTTGGTGGGTTTTAATTCGGTAGTTAAGCTCTTCGGTTCCGAATGTGCCTTTTCCGGCAGCACACCAAACATTGATGCCTTTTGTATCGATTACCAAAACCCAAGCGTTTAAGCCTGCAAGTGCTCGGCGCAAATGATCGAAACTCAACTTATAATTCCCGGTGACAAAAACATCGGCGTTTTCATCAGGTAAGCCCACTGCATAAACTCCGGGAGCAACGGTATAACGCATCCTTCCTACCGACCAACGTACCTTTAGGGTGTCCAAAAGGTCTTTTTTACTCCATATAGTGGCTATTTGATCAATGTTGCCAATGGATGAATCTATTTTGCCAATAATCACGGGTGTGAATCCCAAGGCAAGCCCTGAATCCCCATTCTGCTGCTTAACTGCGGGGTGCTCAACCTCCGACTTCGTCGGGATTGTTCGACTTCCAAATTTTTTCATTTCATTCAAAAATTTAAGTCTCACGAATATAGTCTTGATTCATATATCATTAGAGTGAAAGGAGGAAGTAAAAGCCCAAAATAATAAGACTTATCCCGCCTATGTATTTTATGATTTTGCCGAACTTTTCAATAGCCTTTGAGATTTTACCAACGCCGACACCAATTCCAATAATGGCTGCCGCCAAGGGCAAACCAAATCCCAAAGCAAAGGTAATCAGCATGAGCATGCCCCAAAGCATACTGCCTTTTAAGAAAGATGCAGCAAGTACTACCGGGAAAATGGGGTTACAACACATGCTTAAAGCGCAAGATAATCCTCCCACCAGAAATCCGAAAACAATTGCAGATAAGATGCTTCCTGAATCGTTTTTTTGTTTTATTGATATTCCCGGAATGTTGATGGGAAACAAATCAATGGAGTAAAGCCCGAAAACGATAGAAACCAAACCTGCAGCAATTTTCCAATAATTTCCAAAGGAAGCCGTAATCAATTCACCGGCATAACCTATAATGCCTCCAATGATGGCCATAGAAGTAACCGTACCGATAAGGAAGAAAATGCTACTGAAAACCAAGGTTTTGGTTTTAGATCTCGCCCCGAGGCTGCCACTATATCCGGCAACCAAACCAATGGTGGCAAAATTACAAGCGCAGGAAAAAACACTGAGCATCCCCAATAAAAATACAGCCACCAAAACACTCATTCCTGAATGCTCTGAGTGTAAGATTCCGTTAATCCAGGTTTCCATTACTTTTTACTTTTTTCGCCACAGTTGGCATTGGGATCAGAGCAACATGGCTTTGCAGTGGAATCATTTGTTCCAACCATTTCTGTGCCGGTGGTTTTGCAAGCTTCTTGGGTTTTACAACTGCCACATGTGAATTTCATGATCACAATGGCCAGTGCAGCAAGAATTATTGCTGTGAAAATGATTTTTGTCCACTTATTGTTTTTTTTGGGTGGACAACAGCTGCCATCACTACAACCACAATCTTGTTTTTCGTCTTTTTTTACAGTTTCCATAATTATTGATTTAGTGTTAAATGAAAATTTTTAAAATGGGTGAATATCTGATCTCTTACGTTTCTATAAATCTTAAGCTTTTCTTCTTCTGTTCCGGTAGCTCCGGCAGGGTCTTCAAAACCTTGGTGCAAACGATGTTTAACGCTTCCTGTGAAAATTGGACAAACTTCTTTGGCGCCATCACAAACCGTGATTACGTAATCGAATGTCTGGCTGGTAAATATGTCAACGGACTTGGGATGTTGTTGGCTTATATCTATGCCAATTTCAGCCATTACTTTAACAGCATAAGGGTTTACTTTGCTTTCTGCTTTGGTGCCTGCCGAATACACCTCCAATTCGGAATCTATTTGTTTTAATATTCCTTCTGCAATTTGGCTCCTACAGGTATTGCCTGTACATAGGATCAGTATCTTTTTCTTCATGTATGGATGGTATTTGTGTTTTTGATTTTATTCATGGGTTTGAGCATGCAAGGGCATTGTCCGCTTAATTCAGCTACCGGGTTTTTGTTTACCGGAAAACCATCTCTTTCCCAATCCATAATGCCTCCGGCTAAATTGGCCACGACTGTAAAGCCATTCTGTATTAATTTATCAATAGCTATTTTGCTGTGTAATCCTGTAGCATCAGCAATTATTAAGGGTTTATTTTTAGGTAAATATGCGATATTTTCATCGAAAACGCTTAAGGGGCAGACGATATATGAATCCACATTAAAGGTTTTCATGTGGGTATGGTAGTCTTCTCTAATATCAACAAGGATGGCTCCTTTAGATAAAGCTGTAAAGGCTTCTTTTGCTGAGAGATGCAAAATGCCATTGGAAGAAATGCCCGTATTTGAAAAGAAAGATTTTGAATTGAACATGGCTTAATTACAACATTTAATTTTTGGGGAAATCTTAGAAAAGAATGCGGCCATGATCACTTTGGCTTCTTCCCATTTTTCCGGATGAATGCAATATTTAACTTTGGGTGGTTCAATGGTGCCTTGGATTAATTCTGCATTTTTTAACTCGGTTAAATGCTGCGATACCGTGGAATTTGCGATGGGGAGTTCCTTGCAAATATCTCCAAAAAAACATCCATCAATAGAAGCCAAATAGTTGAGTATCGCAATCCTGGCAGGGTGTCCTAATGCCTTTGAATATTTAGCGATGGCTACTTCCTCCATTGAATAATCTTCCTTTTTTTGCTGTGCCATTATAATCTTGATTAGTTATTCGCAAAATAACGAATAATAATTTAGATTGACAAAAAAATCGGAAACATATTTCATTAAATCCTGTTTGTACAAAAAAGGCAAGGTAGAAAGTGTGGACCTAAGAAAGAAAAAAATTTTGCAGATTTCCGCTGATAAAAACACAGATTTCGCGGAAAATGAAATCAAAAACTGCATTACAGCGGTCAGTTGGTATTAGACTTTACCCTATGACTAAATGAAGAAGGATATTTCGCTCGCTTAAGCTTACCTTAATCGCCTAAAGCTTCTGACGAAGTCATGAATAATAGAAGTTGGGCGTAAGCGGCACCTACTTCTGGCCAATTGCAGTATTTGCTGCCCTTAGGCTAACATAATAAAAGATTTTGATGACTAAGTTGCATGGATCTTAAATTAGCGAAGACCCTTGGAATTTTATTGATTTATGATTAATTTTGTATAAAAAAGAAAAATGCCGGAATTAAGCAGGTTTTTGGGAATTGTGATATTTATGAACTTTAACGAACATAACCCACCTCATTTTCATGCAAAATATGGTGATTTTGAGATTATTGTTGAGATTAATTCAGGGATAGTTGAAGGCAAGTTCCCTAAAAGAGCATTGAGCATGGTGATAGAGTGGTTTGAAATTCATAAGAATGAACTGTTAGAAGATTGGGAATTGATTAGAACGACCGGAGAATTTAATAAAATAGAACCCTTAGAATAAAAGTGATGATACTTAATGTTACCTCAGCAGAGTATAAAGCGGAATATACCGTATTTCTGACATTTGATAATGGTGAGTCAGTTTTGGTTGACTTAAAAGATACTCTGCAAAAAGATTCTCGAAAAATATTTGTACCCTTGAAGGATATTGAATATTTTAAAACATTCCACATAAGGCTTAATACTATTACTTGGGATAATGAAGCTGACTTTGCTCCGGAATTTTTACTTGAATTGGGCAAACAACAAGCATCAAAAAAATTGGTATTCGCTTGATTGAGTGGATTTAGTGATAAAAATGAAATATCTTCATAAAGTAGCAAATGCTACAAGATGCTTTGAAGTAGGCGCAGCCAACGCCAGGCCATCTTTTACACTAGCCTGCGGCTTGCAAACTAAGGCGAGTGGGGGAGGTATGAATATTAGACTTATTGGAGACCGAATCGAAAATAGTCGAGTAATAATATCTTCATTTAGCAGAGAAGGACTTTAATATGGAAAATCTAAATGATTTCGAAATTAGTATTCTAAACAGGATTTCTTTAAAGTATCCTAACATTAAGTATCATATTCCTTTATTAAAAGTAATAAATAGAGAAATTACAGGTGTAGGAATGTATATAAATTTCATCTATTTTAAACCAATTAATGATATTGCTACTCTTGAAATTTTAAACGGTTCAGTAAGTCTAAATGAGAGGATTAGAATTGATGGATTAGAATTCGGATTAGGATATGAGATAAATATTTCTGGTAAAATGATTAAATTTATTGAATTAATAACATTTGGAGAAGAATGGGATGGTAATTATAAAGGCTTTAACTTTATTAATCAAAAGTGAGTTAATAGCATTAAATAATTCCCTGCACGGCGTAGTTTTCAAAACTATCTCGAAGAATTAGGTAGCATTTGCTACACTCGGTCTAACACAATAAAGATGACAGAGATTTATTTTCACCAGCGCATTAAGGCATTTGTAATCGCTACTCCAAAGATATCGTGACGAGTCGGGGAAAGTAAATCATATAGCAAACTATTGCGATTTTTTCGCGTTTTTTCGCACCGAACCTTATTTTACAGCATATTTGAAATGAAAAAAGATATCTTTTTAAGATTTGAATTATCTTTGTACTAAAATATATCTACAATGCAAACAGTAGTTTTAAATAGTAACTCAAAAACAAATATTAAGCTTCTTATGGATTTGGCAAAAAAAATAGGTGTTCAATCAAGACTATTGTCTGAATCTGAAATAGAAGAAATTGGATTAATTAACTCGATTAAGCATGGCCGTACAAACGAATATATTGATACATTAAAATATATTCAAAAACTCAGAAAGTGATTGTTAAGATTGACAAGCGTTTTGAAAAAGATACAGATGAAATAACAGATAAAAATATTCTTTTATAAATTGCAAACTGTATTGAAATGCTTCATAAAACCGAAAATATTATATCGGTTAAAAACATCAAAAAACTAAAAGGGTCAACAGACTTTTATCGAATCAAATTAGGAACTTATAGAATTGGTCTTGAAATTAAAAATGAAACGATTTTTTTATCAGGTTCTTGCACCGAAAAGACATTTATAAATACTTTCCGAAATAATCTAAATATTGAGGCGCCCACCACCCCTATCTTCTTTAACTTCTGACGAAGGCCGGTAATATAGCACCTGGGTGTAAACTGCGCTCCGCACAAAACCATACCGAAAAACCCGCATTCAAAGCGCTCCTCCCCTAGCAGGGGAGGTTGGGTGGGGTCGAAAAAAAAGAAATCATTTAAGCCTTGCATTTCCAAAAAAAGTTTTATTTTTACAGGAGTATGCACTGGATAAGAGCTTGGGTTGGTTGGGAGTAAGCACCAATAATATGAAAATAATTTTAACATTATTATTGATTATAGTATTTTGGTTTTGGCTATCTAATGCCAGAACAATGCGTAAATTCAATAAAGACAAGAAAAGAACCTTTGACGCTCACAAAAAGATTGGATTCCCTTCACTTAGTAAAACTACACAGTGTCAAATAATGGCAACAGGTGATTACGCTCCAATTATTAATTTAACACCAGTAGTCGATGGCATATATAATGGATTACTGAAGTATTACATTACTATCACAAAGGAAGAGTTTAGGGACTATTTGGTAACTACAAATAGTATTCAAAAATATAGAATAATCGAGGATCCTGACACTTGGCTACGAGATGGATTATGGCTGAAAGAATACAGCGATAGAAAAATTTTAGTTGATCAAGAAAGGGGAAACTCAGTGCATTCTTGGATAATTCAGAATGACCTAGAGGCAATTGTAATCATCTCTGACATATTATGGCGGAAATTAGACTTCGAATAATATTTTCAAACTATCAACAAATAAAATCTGAGAAGACAAGCATAACCCCCGCCGCCCTTAACTTCTTCACCTTCTGCCAAATGCAGGCAATATAACAGCTTGGTGTAAGCTGCAATTGCACAAAACCATACCGAAAAACCCGCATTCAAAGCGCTCCTCCCCTAGCAGGGGAGGTTGGGTGGGGTCGAAAAAAAGAAATCATTTATGTGCCTTGCATTTAAAAAAAGTTTTATTTTTACGGGAGGATGCGCTGGACAAGAGAATGGGTTGGTTGGTAAGGTTCTTGCAAAAGTTCTGTAAAAAAATGTAATTTTGGATAAAAAATTGGATATGCAAAGATTATTAACTGACCATATTGACCAGCTTAAAACATTATGTAAAACTCATAATGTTAAGTCATTGTTTGCTTTTGGGTCTGTTTGCACCGATCGTTTTAATGACCAAAGCGATATCGATTTTCTTATTTCATTTAACTCAATGGATTATGGTGATTACGCAGATGCCTATTTTGATTTGGCCGATAAATTTGAAGCCTTGTTTCATCGTTCGGTAGATTTAGTTACAGACAAATCTTTATCTAATCCATATTTCATAGATTCTGTAAATCAAACAAAAACCTTGATTTATGGAGCTTGAAATTAAGAAGTCCCTATATGATATCAGAGAATCCATAGATTCTATTGAAAATTATCTAGGCTTTAAGAGAGATTTCAATGTCTATAGGTCTGATAAAATGCTTCGTAGAGCTATTGAGCGTGAGTTTGAGATCATTGGTGAGGCAATGAGCAGAATCGAAAAAATAGATTCCACTATTAACATTTCAAGTAAAAAACGAATTATCAGTATGCGAAATCGTGTAATTCACGGTTATGATAAGATTGATAATGAGATTATATGGGGTACCATTGTGAGACATTTACCCACTTTGAAATCGGAGATAGAAAGTCTATTAAAATAAAGTCAAAATACCATCAAGTGAAGGTGCCGCCCGTTGCTTCTTAAACTGTTCCTACAGATAGGTATAACATCAGCTGTGAGTAAGCTGCACTTGCACAAAACCATACCGAAAAAACCGTTTTCAAAGCGCTCCTCCCCTAGCAGGGGAGGTTGGGTGGGGTCGAAAAAAAGAAATCATTTATGTGCCTTGCATTTAAAAAAAGTTTTATTTTTACGGGAGGATGCGCTGGACAAGAGAATATTATTACGATACTGATACCAACCAATTACTCCGGCATGAGGAAGAAGGTTCGGATGCATATACCTATGATGCTCATGGGAATATGATAACCATGAATCACCTTAATCCAATAACATGGGATTATGCCGATAGACTTATCAGTGCAACAGATGGTTCATTTAGCTCTTACTACAATTACGACCACAGTGGTAACAGAGCAAGAAAGGTTGTAATTAAAAACAATATTAGAGAAGAACGCTATTACTTAGGAGGGTATGAAGTATTTAGAAAGTATGTGAATGACGATTTAGATACTGAGCGC
>CAZJBB010000139.1:0-8440 GCA_964543995.1 uncultured Bacteroidales bacterium | reverse complement strand
CCGTGCCTACCGCAGGAAAAGCCAGCTTACAAATCATAAGCTTACTTGGAACCGTTATGTACACCGAAGAAACCAATGTACTCAATGGCGAAAACCAATTCATTGTAAATACTAGGAATTTGGCTTCCGGAATTTACTACTATTCTGTTACGTTTAAAGGAAAACGACTTACCAAGAAAATGTTGATAGAAAAGTAGAAAACCCACTATAATTGAATAAAGCCACCTAAAAAGTGGCTTTATTTTTTTTCAATAAGGGTTAAACCATCTCTTAAAGGCAACATCAGCTTTTCGACTCTTTTATCCTCCTTCACCATTTTATTAAAGGATTTTATGGCTGTGGTTTCTTTATCTTTAGTAGAGGATTCCAAAAGAACTTTTCCTCCCCAAAGTACATTATCGGCAATGATCAAACCACCGGTTCTGACTTTATCGATAATCAGTTGGTAATATTCCGGATATTGGGATTTGTCCGCATCTATAAAAACCAAATCAAATGTTTCATCGATTTTCGGGATGATTTTCAATGCATCTCCTATATGAAGAATAACTTTTTCTTTATAGATCGAATTTTGAAAGTTTTCTAACAAAAATGCTTCATTTTCAGCATTAATCTCGATGGTATGGATTTTCCCATCTTCTGTCAAGCCTTCGGCAAGGCAAAGGGTTCCATAACCCGTAAAAGTACCAATTTCCAAAATTCTTTTCGCTTGTATTAATTTTGACAAAAGACTTAACAACCTTCCTTGCAAATGACCCGATAACATACGGGGATAAATCATTTTCAAATGGGTTTTTCTGCTAATCTGCTGTAATACTTCCTCTTCTGATGAAGAATGCAAAAAGCAATATTCTTCGACCGCTTTATTGATTTCCATTTTGATTTGAAATATACGATAAGACACTTAAACGATTAGGATCGAACACTTCATTGGCTACTTCTAAAACTTGTTCCGAAGTCAGCAAGTTAACCTGAGCTATAATTTCATCAAAACTCTCCACTTTATTAATCAAACTAACACTTTTGCCCATACCTAACATTTCTCCTAACTTAGATTCCGACATTAATGCCAATTGCCCGACAAACTGCTTTTGAATGGAATGAAATTGCAAAGTTGTTAGTTTGGTTTCCCTTAGTTTCTTTAATTCATTCATTACCAAACCCATAGTGCGAGGCATATATTTTTGGTCGGTACCCATATATATTGAAAAAACTCCGGTATCGGAATAGGGCGTATAATTCGATTCCAAATTATAACAGAATCCATATTTTTCACGAATATTCAAATTCAATTTTGAATTCATGGCCGGGCCACCCAGTAGATTGTTTAAAAAGGCAAAGGCCAATCGCTGAGGATGCAGCATACTGTATGCACGGTTACCGATAATGCAATGCGATTGAAAAGAACTTCTGTTTACTTCCAGTTTTTCAGGAGTATAAGCTGCAATCGGTTTGGCCGAGCTTACAATACCTCTTCTCTCCATGTTTATGTATTGTTCAATAATGTTAACCAACTCAGACAATTCAATATCACCTACGGAACTCATCACCATATTGGCGGGAATATAATGTTGGTTTACAAATGTGATGACATCATTTCGGGTGAAACTTTTAAGGGATTCCGGTGTGCCGAGAATGTTTCTGCCAAAAGGGTGCTCCTTAAATAAAAGTTGCTCAAAATCATCAAAAATAAGTTCAGCCGGAGAATCGTTATACGAGTTTATTTCATCCATAATCACTTCTTTTTCTTTTTCCAATTCGTGTGGAGGAAAAGAAGAGTGAAACAAAATATCGAAGAATAATTCAATTGCCCTTTCATACCATGGAGTTAAAAAAGAGGCATAAATGCAAGTGTCTTCTTTGGAGGTAAAAGCATTCATATCCCCTCCTACTTTCTCAAGCCGACTGATTACTTGATAGGCTTTTCTTTTTTGTGTTCCTTTAAAAAGCAAATGTTCTAAAAAGTGAGCCATTCCGTTTTCATGCTCTAGTTCGTTCCTTGAGCCCACCTTGATACTTACTCCACAATGGGCAACTTTGCCCGGAAGCCGTTTGTGAACCAAACGCATTCCATTCGAAAAAGTATGATATTGAAATTCCATGTTGCAAATTTAGCAGGATTTAACCTCATCAGCTCAAATTATATTATTTTTACCTTCAGAAAAACCCAAATGAAAACATACCTATTCTTATTTATTCTTATGCTATTTAGATATAGCACTTCGGCTCAAACCGTAAATTCAGAAATGCTAGAAAACAAGAACGATACTTTTTATTTAAAAACCAATTTCAAACCCTTTACAGGTCAAGCAAATACCACCATCGCCACCGGAAAAATCATCATGAGCAGCGAATATCTGAACGGTGTATTACATGGAACAGAAATAACCTACAACTCCACCGGTGGAAAATACTCCGAAATTCAATTCAGAAACGGAAAATTCAACGGCTTAAGTACACAATGGTATGAGAATGGGCAAATAGAGTTTCAAAAAACGTATCAGGACGATTATATGTATGGACCCGCTCAACATTGGTATAAAAATGGACAAATGCAAAGCAAAGGTGAATATTTTAATTGCCGAGAAACATGTTTGTGGACTTTTTGGTATGAGAATGGGCAAAAAGAAAAAGAAGGTGAATTCAAAAATGCGCTTCAAGAAGGGAAATGGACCTTTTGGAATTTGGAGGGGAAGCTCGTCAAAGAGATTATTTATCAAGGTGGAAATATAATCAAGGAAACCGCATTTTAATTTGGGATTGATGAAAAAAAAGTTTTCCTTGTATCTCATCAGTCCGGCACAAAAATATAAGCATTATGCTTCCGGCATTGGAATGAGTAAATTGCTTGGCAAAAAAACCAACTTTACGCCCTTGGCATTACCGACCCTGGCTGCACTCACTCCCGACCATTACGATATTACCATCATAGACGAAGAAATCACAGAAATTCCAAAAAGCTTGCCCGATATTGTTGGGATTACCACTTTATCATCTATGTACGAAAGAGCATACGAAATTGCCGACGAATACAGAAACAAGGGGATTAAAGTTATATTGGGTGGGCCACACGTCAGTTTTTCGCCTGAAGAGGCCTCCGCTCATGCAGATGCCATTGTGATTGGGGAAGCAGAAAACACTTGGAGCATCTGTTTGAATGATTTTGAAAACCAGCAACTTAAACCTATATACAAATCGGAAACTTGGTATGAGTTCAAAAAACAACCTACACCAAGATGGGATTTGATAGACACTTCCAAAATTAACTCCTTGGGAATTCAAATTTCGAGAGGCTGCCCCTATCATTGTGAATTTTGCGTGGTTTCAAAGATGTATGGCCATAAAATGCGGTATCGTGAAATCGACAATGTAATTCAGGAAATACAATTAGCACCTTTAAAAAACTTTTTTATAGTCGATGATAATTTAACAGCCAATAAAAGCTATATCAAGGAACTGTTGGCTAAAGTCAAGCCCTTGGGCATTCAATGGACCTGCATGGCCAGTATCGAAATAGCTGAAGAAGAAGTGCTTTTAAATGAAATGGCTGAAGCCGGATGTAAGTTTTTGGTTATAGGATTCGAATCCCTAAATTCTAAAAGCATAACGGAAACCAGAAAAGCACAAAATTCGGTGGAAGATTATGTAAATGCCGTAAATAAAATTCACCGTGCCGGGATTTTTGTTTTCGCATCCTTTATTGTGGGTTTCGATAGCGATACCCCAAAAGAATTTGAGAGGATCAATGAATTTATTCAAAAATCGAATATTTGGAATATCATGATCAGTATTTTAGGACTTACCCCCGGCTCTGATTTGTTCATCAGAATGAACCAAGAAGGGCGATGGTTGAATCCACCGGCATCTTTAAGAGGCGGAATGTTCCCTGTGATGCAATATCAAAACTTTGAACCGATACACTTATTGGAGTCCTATTTCGACTTTTTGACCAAAATATATCATCCGGAAGATGTGTATTATAGAGCCATTCGACTTTTCGAAACTTCTTGGTTTTCAAAATCCAATAAAAAAACGGGGGTGAGCTTAGCATTGAAAATACGAACCACCTTCAAATTGATTTTCAACTATCTCATTATTGGAGAACCCTTTGAAAGAAAAGTTTTCATCAAGCTTTTCAAAAGTTTTAGAGCAAAAAAGATAAGCCCCGAAAATCTTGTTATATTTCTCCTGATAGTGAAAGGATTAAGACTACAAATTAACGAAATTCAACTACGCTTGCCTGAAATAAAAAAAGAAATTATACAACTATATAAAAAGAATGATACTATGATTTAACCGCTATGCATTCTATTTCTACAAGAACACCCAAGGGCAATTTAACTACCCCATAGGCAGCTCTGGCGGGTGGATTTGTGGTAAAATAAGAAGCATAAATCTCGTTCATTGCCGCAAAATTATCCATATTACTGAGCAAACAAGTACATTTCACCACATCTTCTAAAGTAAAACCGGCTTCTGTTAATATGGCTTTTATATTTTTTAATACCTGATGGGTCTGATCTTTAATGTCATCCGAATTAATGGATGCAGTTTCAGGATTTATAGGAATTTGACCTGAAATATATAAGGTGTCGTTTGCAAGAACTGCCTGGCTATAAGGACCAATGGCTTTGGGAGCATTTGAAGTTGAAATTATTTTTTTCATGATTCATTTTATTTTATGGAGCAAAAATAAACATATTACAAAGAAGAAAAACTTTGTACCGGACAAATATCTTAACAAAACAAATTAGCTGTCAAACCATACACCCCAAAGTAGTTGAAAATCTTAAAAGAGCAGTAGTAATTTACGTAAAGGTCTAATTTTCTATCGTTTATAATTGTCTTTTTAATAAAATTATCCTTTCTTTTTTTAAGCTAATCTTAGAAAGAAAACATCCAATTATTTATGGCTAACACGAATTTTGATAAAATAAAAGCAGAAAATGCATTTTGAAATTAAAAAAAAGCTATTTTTGGTTTCTAAATTGGTTTTTAGCCTTATTGACTTTTAATAAATATAATACAGACCTTTATGCTTTTAGCTAAAAGATTATTTTACTTCTTAATTTTTAGTAATATCCTGATAAGCAGTGCTTTTGCCCAACAAAACGTAGGTATCAATACTACCGGTGCTGTTCCCGACCCATCGTCTATTTTGGATGTTTCTTCAACCAATATGGGATTTTTAATTCCTCGAATGACGGCTGTTCAAAGGATTGCCATTCCGGCTCCTGCCAATGGATTAATGGTATATGACACTGATTCTATGTGCATTATGCTTTGGCGTCAACCTTTGGGCTTATGGTTTTCTTTTTGTACTTGGACATTTATGTCAGGTCCTTCCGGAAATACCGGAACACAAGGTGTTAGTGGAGCCACGGGTGCTACCGGTGCTTCAGGAGTTCAAGGGATGTCAGGAAAAACAGGTGCTACAGGTGCTACCGGTGCTACGGGTATGTCAGGAGTTCAAGGGATTACAGGAAAAACGGGTGCTACAGGTGCTACCGGTGCTACCGGCGCCACAGGAGTTACGGGACAAAGTGGTGCAAGCGGAGCTTCCGGAGCAATTGGGCTCAGCGGTTCCAGTGGTGCTTCAGGTAAAACCGGAGCCACAGGGGGCACAGGATTAACAGGAAACACAGGATTTACAGGGTTTACCGGGAGCACAGGGTTTACCGGATATACAGGGTTTACCGGAGCTACCGGATTAACCGGAGTCACCGGACAAACCGGGGCTGGAGTACCGGGGGTTACCGGCCAAACCGGGGCTTCAGGTACCAATGGGTTTACAGGACTTACCGGGCAAACCGGGGCTGGAGTTCAAGGGGTTACAGGTCAAACCGGACTTACCGGTGCTACAGGCGCAACCGGCGCCGGTCTTACAGGACTTTCAGGTCCCACAGGAAACTCCGGATTAACAGGAGCTACAGGGGCCACAGGTGCAGGTTTTACAGGGGCCACCGGACAAACCGGAGCCACAGGTGCAAGTGGAAATAATGGATTTACGGGTCCTACAGGAGCCGGATTAAATGGTTCTTCCGGAACCACCGGAGCTACAGGGTCTACCGGATTTACCGGGTCAACAGGCTACACCGGATCCACTGGTTCTACAGGGTTTACCGGAACTACAGGATATACAGGTTCTACAGGTACCACCGGGATTAATGGATCCACAGGAGCTACCGGCTCTACAGGGTTCACCGGTTCTACAGGATTTACCGGTGCCACAGGTGATTTAGGAGTATCCGGAAAAACCGGGTCAACTGGATTAACCGGATCAACAGGTATCAGTGGTGCTGATGGCGCTACCGGTGCCACAGGTTTCACTGGCTCAACGGGCTCAACCGGATACACAGGATCAACCGGAAACAATGGATTTACAGGATCAACCGGTTCTACCGGTTACACAGGTTCAACCGGATTGAATGGTGCAACAGGAAGTACAGGCTTTACCGGTTCTACAGGGAACCAAGGTGCCACCGGACCTATAGGGTGTTATTCCCAAAATTATCTTATTAAATCAAGTGGCGTTACTGCCATGTGTACAGTTGCTCCCGTATATGAAGCATCTGATGGTAAAGTTGGTATTGGAACCATCACTCCAAACCAACAACTTGAAATTACCCAAGCCATGCAAATGCCAACGACCATTAACCCAACCACAGGGGTCATTTATAAAGATTTCAACCGCTTTATTCATAACTTTGCCGGTGCCGGAACTACAGGGGATAATACTTTTATGGGAGTAAATGCAGGAAACTTTACCATGGGGGGTGTTTCAGCCGGTTATGCCAGTTTCAATACCGGAGTTGGTTATTATTCTCTAAATTCCCTTACTTCCGGATCTCAAAACACAGCCTTGGGTTACCAATCTTTGCTTCAAAATATCAATGGTAGTGGAAATACTGCTTTGGGTTACAATGCTTTACAATTTAACAGTACAGGGAATTATAATATTGGGATAGGATTTGAAGCTTTAAAAAACAATAATAATGGGATGGATAATGTAGGTATTGGAAATGCTTCTTTGACAGTCAATCAAACTGGCACGGATAATGTTGCCATTGGAGGTTTCACGCTCTACCATAACATCAACGCCAATAACAATATTGCAATAGGGTTTAATGCTCTAAATTCTTTAGTGAGTGGCAGCGGGGTTGAGAACACGAATAACATTGCCATTGGTTACCGCGCGATGGAATCAACCAACTCTACTACAAATAGCGATGCCAGGTATAATATTGCTGTGGGAAGTGAAGTCTTACAATATAATTCTACCGGAAGCCAAAATACCGCTATGGGCTATCAAACTTTAAATAAAAACTCTACCGGGAGTTTTAATACGGCCAATGGGAATCAAGCTTTATTCAGCAATACTACCGGGATGAATAATACCGCAAGTGGGAATTCTGCTATGTATTTTAATCTTACAGGGATTCAAAATGCAGCTTATGGTTTTGGTGCCTTGTTCTATAACTCGAGTGGGAATAACAATGCTGCAGTTGGTTTTAATTCTTTATATTCTAATACCAACGGAACTAACAATGCTGCCATTGGAGACCGTGCTTTATATACCAATTCAACCGGAATTCTCAACACTGCCAGTGGTTCCGGTGCCATGTTCTATAATACTTCCGGTGGAAACAATACAGCAACTGGGGCAGAGGCACTTTATAACAACACCATAGCCTCCTATAACTCGGCACATGGGTATCAAGCCCTTCACGATAACACTATAGGTACTAGCAACACGGCAAATGGAGCTTACGCTTTAAATAAAAACACCACCGGTATGCAAAACACAGCTGATGGTCGTGAAGCAATCTATACCAATACTGTGGGTGTTAGCAATACTGCCAGCGGTTATCAGGCATTATACACCAATAACGGAGATAAAAACACTACCTCCGGAGTTCAGTCTATGTTTTTCAACACCACAGGTACTTTAAATGTAGCTCAGGGATTCCAAGCATTGTATAATAACACTACAGGCTCTGAAAATGTTTCTCTCGGACAAACGTCTTTATATAGCAACACCATTGGAAATTATAACATTGGCATAGGCTCTAAAGCCCTATACCAAAATGTTTCAGGAAATAATAATACAGCGGTTGGTTACTCTGCACTCACCAATAATACCCTAGGAAGTAATAATACAGCCGTGGGGGCTCAATCCATGAACGGTGCCAGCATTGCAACACAAAATGCAGCTCTGGGTTATCAGTCATTATATAACCTCACCAGCGGAAACAATAACACTGCCCTTGGTTACCAAACCATGTTCACCAATCAAACAGGGAATAACAATACCGCTACCGGTTACAAATCACAATATAACAATACCGGAAACAACAATACCTCTTATGGCTATGCTTCTCTCGACTCTAACTCCAGATCGGAAGAGCGTCGTGTAGGGAAAGAGTGTTCAGAGCCGTGT
>CAZJBB010000138.1:0-8443 GCA_964543995.1 uncultured Bacteroidales bacterium | reverse complement strand
GATAGCTTCAGGTGACTGGAGTTCAGACGTGTGCTCTTCCGATCTCGCCGGTTTGTCCCTTTACGGGAAGTTTAAAAAAAGCAACAAAAACAATACAAATTAATAGAACTTTCTTCATGCTTTAGTTGAATTGATATTAAAAACATGCCTTATATAGGCTGAGGCTTATTACAAAATTAGCGATTTTTATCAAATAAACCAAATCTACGAAAGATGGGGTGCAATGCAATAGCTACCAATGCTTCGCCGATTGGAGGGTTCTCCCTTTCAGCTAATTACCGGCCTAGCCAAAGTGAAAAGTTCTCGCTGATTTCGCAGAAAAACTCCAATAGCTAATAACCAAAAAAAGCGCAGCTTGCGCCACGCTTTTCTTTAGTATTGAAGTTATGATTAATCTTGGTAAAGTTCCTTATAGGTATTCTTCCAGCCGGGTAGGTCGCCTTGTACGGAAAGATCCAATTGGGGATTTCTACCGCCCATATTCAACAGTCGCAATAAACCGGTAGAAACATAAGGGTTCTTTGCGGGGTTAAAGGTTTCGCCCGTTTCTTTTACCAATCTTTCGTCATTAACGCCTTCGTTGAAAGCATTTTTCTTTTGCAGATTGTATAATGCCGCGGAATAAGGAACCGCAAATTTTTGTTTCAATCGAGCTACTTCAAAAGCTTTTTCCAACAATTCGAATTCGTTTTCGGCAATATAATTGGATAGTCCTAATTGATAAGCCCGGTGCGCAGTCATGCCTTGTAAGAACAATTCGTCAATTAAAGATTCTCCAAAGCCCAAGCGAACCAATTCCTGAACGGCACCAAAACCTCCTAAAATAGCGTATTCAATTTCGGGTTGGTTGTAATTGTTTTTTTCTTTATACACGGCTTGACGTTTGATGGAATCGTATTCGGAACCCATTAGTACCAAATCAAAGCGTTGGTTTAGGAAGTAGGTAAACTCAGCGCCACCACCCCATTTTTCACCAAAAGCGCCAATGGTCCAAATGGGGCATTCTTGAATGAAACGGAACAGTTCCATTCCGGCTTTGGTAAACCAAGAAGCATCCTTTTCGCCAAGGAATTGATATCCGGCTTTGGCATCAAACCAACCTTTGTTAAATTGTCGAGCATCTGCCCCCAACATACGCATTCCGGTTCCGGCAGCAGTAAATAGGAGGGAACCCAATTTCCCTTCTTCGTATAATTTGATTGATACGCCCATGGCATGATCGAGCTGATCTATGGTGTATTTGTTCCAAACGTTTCCACGCAAAGGATTATCGAAAATAATGGAACCTACCCTGTCTTTTGAATTGGGATATACAAAACGCAAATCGTTATAATAAATCTCCATGGCTCCGGTAATGATGTTTCGCTGGCTTACCGGTGTTTGGTAAATACGACCGTATCCCAATAAGCTCTTCCAACCGTTTTTCTTCATGGTATGCAACAAGTTTGGAGTGCCTTTACGGGGTCCAATCTT
Source organism: uncultured Bacteroidales bacterium (assembly GCA_964543995.1). GTDB lineage: Bacteria > Bacteroidota > Bacteroidia > Bacteroidales > CAIXTV01 > CAIXTV01. Next base: position 6,970 of record CAZJBB010000138.1, on the reverse strand, counting down.
TCCATCCACATCATACAATTCAGCCATGTCCGGGTTTTCAATGGCGGCTTTTTTGCATAGATTCAAAAATCCATCGATTCCGAAGTAATTGATAAAACCATCAATGATTTCACAAATACCATATTTATACCTTAGACCTACTTTGGTGGCAACATTCAAATCAGCAACGGTGGCAAAGTTATCCTGAATTAAATCGGTAGCATACAATACAATTGGCAACACATATCGTCTGAAAGTTTGTCCGCCTTTATCCGATGATTCAGCGATTTTTATTAAACCTTCTACACTTTGAATGGTTGATTGACGGTGATCCAGGGCTTTGGCTTCGTGCAATGACCAATATTCTTTTACATTGATGTCTTTGATATCCACATATTTCTTGGATTTGGGATCATACACCTTAACCGGTTTCTCTCTATTGGCGGGTCCATCCCATTTAAAGAAACCTTCCTTCTCGGCATTGTAAATTCCGATTTTTCCGGCTTTTTCAAGGTCGCCTATCCAAGCAGGATAATGTTTTTTGTCTTTAAAATATAAGGAACGCAATCTGTCGTTTGCAGGCAAGGCTTTCCCCAAGTGATTTGCACTTTCGGTATATGGCATGTGCCCTGTGCGGTCGAGGACTAAGAAAGGATTTGCAGTCAGCAATCCAAATACTTGAGGCAATTCAACCAAATCCTGTCCTTCTTTAATATCCCAACTTACAATGGCGCCCATTCCTTGAAAAATGGGATCAGCTACATAACCATGGTGGTCGTTTCGTAGGGCAATGACTTTTTTCTCCAGCACTTGTTCGGCAAAAGCCACTCCGGCGATATAAGATTCTTCGGTGGCATATTTTCCTTTCATCACATCGAACAAGCGATTGGCATGGAAGGGATAATACCCATGACCGGTGAGGAATTTATCCCTCAGTAAGTTATCGTTAAACAAGACTGCCAATTCTTCGGTGGTGTGAGAAGAGGTGTTGGAGAAAACGAAAATCAGTTTATCGGGATCCGATAATTTCTCGATGTTCTCAAAAATGCTTTTCTTGATATCGAGCCTTTCGGTTGCCGCTTCCCAAATAATTTCACAATCTTTAAGGGTTTTGAAATCTTTGGTATAGGTAACTCTTTTTAAAGTGCCTTCGAGGTGTTCGTGGTATAATCTGCCACTGGCTGCCATGCCGGAAAAATAATCTTTTATGTCTTTTTTTGCTCTATCTAAGGACTTATCAGATACGTCAATAAAGATGACTCCGTATCCGGTTTTATTGAGGATGTCGATTCCAATGCCAATCCCCATGGTACCGGCACCGATTACCGCTATTTTTTTAACAGAGTTTAATTTGGAAATTTCTTTTTGCAATAGTTTATTGCCGTATGAAAAACATGTTCCCATGATGTTTATGATTTAATATTTATAATTTAAATTTTATTTTTTTTTGAACGCAGACTCTATAGATCAAATTTGTTTAATCTAATCAATCCTATTTATCAGCGTCATCTGTGTTCTTAGTACTTTCCACTTTTTACTTTTCACTGTATATTATACCAATTCAACACAAATGGCTCCCCCTTGACCACCTCCTATGCAAGCGGAGGCAATTCCGATTTTTTTCTTCCGTCTTTTTAACTCATAAATTAAATCGGTAGTAATTCTTAATCCGGTAGCGGCAATGTTATGACCTAAAGCCACTGCACCTCCATTTACGTTGGTTTTCTCTCTTGGCAGTTCCAGTTCTTTTTCCACTCCCAAATATTGCGCAGCAAATGCTTCGTTCACTTCGAATAAATCCACATCCTTCATTTTGAGTTTTAATTTCGTCATGAGCTCTTTCACTGCAGGAACCGGTCCTTGTCCCATAATGGTGGGATCTACAGTAGCAAATTGGTATCCTCTCAAAATAGCAAGATAAGGAATCTTGTTTTTGTCGGCAAATTCCCTGTCCATCAATACGGCTGCTGCTGCACCGTCACTAATTTGACTGGAAGTTCCCGGCGTTACCAGTCCATCGGCTTTAAGTAAAGGACGAAGGGACGATAATTCTTCCATACTGATGTCGTATTTGGTGCCTTCATCTTTCCATACACGAACGGTATTTCCTTCTTTGTCAATGGTATCCACGGTGAAAATGCCTTTTAGATAGTCATTGTCCGTTTTGTTCGAAAAACGATTCCATTGTTTTAATTGAGCCGCTTTCGCTCTGGTATGACTTAAATAGGAATATTCATCACAATCTTTTCGGGTGATGCCAACCTTGGCGCCATAAACATCGGCAGTTTTTGGCATTAAAGTATTGAATAAGTTATGGTTGAAGCCTTCTAATAGGTAATCTTTCAAAGGGGCTTCTTCGAATTCCCAAACGGCTTCTTTCTTTCTTCTTCCTTGGTGAATCAGATTGGTTTCCGACATGCTTTCGGTTCCAAAAGAAATTACACAATTCATCTTCTGATTGTTTTCGTTGGAGATTAAATCAAAAGCATCTGCCAAAATTTGGAATCCGGTACCACAAATACGCAAGGTGGTTTTCCCGGGAGCCACTTTTAAATTGTCGGTATCTCCAAGTTGTTCGGCAACTCTATAGGCCACATTTCGGGGTAAATAAATTTGTTGATTTTGCGAATCTATGTATATCATTCCGGCTACCACCTGATCGATTTTAATTTTCTTGAGATCGATTCCTGACCTTATGATGGCTTCTTTTACTGCCAGCACGGCCAAGTCTTCGGAAGGTATATGGTTGTAATAACCTCCATGTTTTCCAATGGGTGTGCGGGCTGCACTTACAATAACGATTTCTTTTTGCTTATTTGCCATGATTGCTTTGTATTTGATAGGTTATGTTTTATCTGAATTTAAAAGGACACACCCATACGCAGCCATGAATTGTGATTTTTCGGGGCTTTGGGTGTTGCTGAATTTCTTTTTGAACAATTCCAATATGATGGGGTGGTTGTCGGGGATGCCACCGGTAACCACCAGGAAATCTTCTACTAAGGCAAGCTCAAAACTTCTCTCGATGACAGAATTATACACTCCGAGGATAATTCCGGGAATGTTGGAGCCATTTTTAATCATGCCTATTATTTCGGAAACGGCAAAAACGGTACAAAAACTGTTTATTCGAATTTCTTCGGAAGCTTGTTCTGCAAATTGGTTAAATTCCAAAGCGGAAACATCCATTCGAAAAGCAATTTCTTCGAGAAATGATCCGGTGCCCGCTGCACATTTTCGATTCATTTTGAACTTGTCTACTTGACCTTGTGCATTAATCTTAATGAACTTGGTATCTTGGCCACCAATATCAATTACAGAGCAAGGCTTTTTGTATAGCTCGAAAACGGCTTTTGATAGAGCGATAATTTCCGAATTCGAAACTAGGGGAATGGTGAGTTTTTCTCTGCCATAGCCGCAGGTATAAATGGGGTAAGAAATTTCGAACTGTGATGAAAAATGTTCTATAGCTTTTTGAGCAGCACGATTGAAATCGAAACCGGTGCGAACCACAAAGTAATCCACAATATGGTTTTCTTGGTTTACTAAAACACCTTTAGTAAAAGAGGAGCCTAAATCAATTCCGACTTTGAACATATAAGTTTGGGTAGTGTGATGAGTTAAATATCAATTGCAGATTACTTTCCATTGGCCAACTGCTGAATAAAGGTTTCAATGGAAATGATGCTTTGTTCTTCGCTATAACATCTGGCATCGTTCAAATCACCATGAATTTCAATGAAGGGAATTCCAGTTTTTTCGGACAAGCGATTTTGCAATCCGTAATGGTTATTCGAATTTCTCGGACAGGTTTTAGATTCATGGTAAATGACTCCATCTACCGAAAAATCAGTAAGTAATTTCGAGAGCACCTTTTCTTTTTCTTCATCGGCTCTAACAATAAATAGCTTACAGTATGCCAATGCAGAGGATTCAAAGGGGTCTTTGGGATCTAAATCGTCGAAAACCCAGCTATTACAATATGTAGATGCTACAATGCAAGTATCTAAGCCTGAGAACATTTTAGCATGGGTGCTGAGTTTGTACCACAGCGGCATGCCATCCCAATAAATTCTATATTTTTCATTCGGAACGGCACTCACCTTATGCTGAATTCTCTCTTGCAATTCTGCCAACAGAATTTTGTAATAATCCACCGCATGTTGAGTTCCTCGCATCACCACAATGGGACCCATGTGTATTGCCGAATCGAAAAAGGTGATGGGAGAGGGAAGGTGCTTTGCTGTTTCCAGTACTTGTCGCCAAAGAACACATCCGTCATGAGATAAAGCAATGGTTTCTCTGAATTTATCAATGTCGAATTTTTGATCGGCTACTTTTTCCAATTCAGGAATGATTTCTTTAAATTGTTCCGCTACGGAATGAATTATACTGGAAGTAAGCTTGTTAATACACAAAGGGGTGTTGATTTCCAATGCAGGGACCTTAAAATGTCTTGCATAATACGAAAACCAATCTCCCACTTCTCGGCATTGATTTGTGTTATAAACTAAAATGTCAGGTTCAGGAATGGATTTGAATCCGCTTTTTTGAAGAGGGGTTTCATTTTGCAGAAAGGCCCCAATATCGCTGGTTAAGTAGGAGCAAATATCCGGAGAAAACCCATGCGAAACTGCGGTAGGGATATATTTATCTGCCATTTTGGATGCGCCCAACATGGCTCCGTGATTTTCAGGGAAATACACTTCGAACCCCATGGAATATAGAAGTTCTGCAGGTCCAACGCTGGTGCACCAAGCTATTTTCTTGGATTTGGTTTCAGTAGCATTTCTTAACCTGCTGAAATAATTGTCCATGGTTACACGGAGATTTCCTGCCGATTGGAGTTTTAAAATTTCGACTTTTTCCTGCATATTATTCGTTTTTCCAGACCGGTTTTCTTTTTTCTAAAAAGGATTGAATGCCTTCATTTGCATCATGGGTTTCCATCAGTTCTCTTACAAACAAATCGGTAAAAGCGGAGAGATTCTTCTTCATGAAATAGTCGAAAGAAGCCCTGGCTGCTTTGGTGGCGTATCTTAAAGAGGAGGCACTTTTAGGACATATATTAGCTAAAATCCATTGGTCAACTTCTTTTTCCATGGTTTCTTTGTCTTCAAAAACATCATTCAGTAAACCCAAACTTTTTGCTTCTTCTGCAGTAATCACTTTTCCGGTAATCAGCAATTCTTCGGCTTTGGCATTCCCAATTTTGAGGGGAAGCATGATGGAAGCCGGTGGGGCAAATACCCCTAAAATGATTTCGGGCTGACCCAACTTAGCGGTTTTGTCTGCAAAAAGGAAATTACAAACCAAAGGCAATTCGAGACCGCCACCCAAACATTGCCCTGATATTTTGGCCATGGTGGGTATATGAAGATCCACTATAGTGTGAAATATTTGATGAAAAGTTGTCAGCATTTTAAGCGCATTTTCTTTGGTGTGTTCTTCTACACTGGCTCCAAAAGAAAAGTGCTTACCGGCCCCTTCGAAAGTAATGAGTTTTAGATGCTTTCTACACTTAAATGAAGTCAATAAATTGATGAGTTCATTCATCATCATATCATCCAGTACGTTTCCTTTTCCATCGTCCAGAATAATCCTGGCAACAGTGTTTTCGTAGAGATATTCTACTTTAATCTTTTGCATACGAATATGATATTAATTATTGAAACTGAGGTGAGATTTGTTTGATGAGGTCATCATTCCATTCATGTCCTTCGGCCAACAATTGACGAAGTTTCACGAAATCAGCTTCACGGTTGTCTTTAGGACCGTCATTAAATGCCCTGAATCCGGCTTTGCCTTCAGTCATCATGTTCAAAGCCAACCAATCTCTGTGACTTTCTTTATTCATATCCCAAAACGCAAGTTTATGCATTCTTAAGGCATTGATGGTTTTGCTTAAGCAATTGGGCATGGTATATAGGAGTTTGGTACAGTATAAATCCACCGCTTCGTCCAGCGCAGTTAAATCCACTACACCTGATTTCATGATTTCTTTTCCTTTCGCTAATGCTTCCCCCGTTTTGGATTTTCCGTAAACGATTTGTCCTTTTTCATTAACCCATTTGTCGACAACCACTAAAGGATTGGCAACGTATTCTCCATTTACTTTAAGCGCAGGAACTACCTCGGTCAATAATCCCAATCTTAAGGCTTCATGAGCAGACCAAGGGTCGCAAACAGTACAAGAGAACATGGCATTTTCTATCCCGACATACAAGGGTAAAAAGTCAGTGGAGCCACCAATAGGGGCGCTGCCATGTTTGGGTCCGGCTTGTCCGAAACGGGCTAAATCTTGAGAAATAGAAAAATCGCAAGCCATACCAATTTCTTGGCCACCACCAATTCTCATCCCATTCACACGGCAAATAACAGGTTTGTCGTTCATGAGGATGGAAGAAACCATATCGTTGAACAAACGCATGTATTGCTTGTATTCCTGAGGATTTCCGGCGTAATATTCAGCATATTCCTTGGTATTTCCTCCGGTGCAAAACGCTTTGTCGCCAACGCCGGTGAAAACCACGGCAACTACACTTCTGTCGTTAGAAGATTCTCTCATGGCCATGATCACTTCTTTTACCGCATCAGTGGTGTATGAATTGTATTGGCTTGGGTTGTTTAAAATAATCCAAGCATTGAATAAACCCGGAATGACATTTCCGTTTTTGTCTTTAGAAGGACGTAATTCGTAAAGAATGTGCTGATAATCGTGTTTTACTAAATTATGGCTGGCTAACATATAAGTTTGTATTTAATTTTTAATGGTTTTTATTTAAAATCAGGAACTAAGATAGATCTTTTTTTGTATTGATGGGCTAAAGTATTTTTGAATACTTCATTGATTTGCGACATGGGAATAAGTTCAATGAAATCATCTATTTTTAATTGACCCGAGGCAATTAAGTCAATGACTTCAGGATATAATTCCGGTTTGCAGCCCCAAGTTCCAATCACCTTGGCATCGAATGCCATAAGGTTACTC
>CAZJBB010000137.1:0-8448 GCA_964543995.1 uncultured Bacteroidales bacterium | reverse complement strand
GGAAGAATTTACTCAAAGCAGGTCGCTTTGTTACAAGGCTTAACTCTTCTAACAATTGCTCATTATAAACCAACTTGATTTGAAAATTAGCAATATGTTCTTTTAAGCCAGATAATTTTCGTCCAATTAAAAAACTAATAAAAATATTAGTATCAATGATTACCCTAATGCTTTTTGCGGTTTGCATACAACTGAGTTCTTACTATTTCAACTTCTTCATTAATGATTTCTTCAGATATAGTTTCCGCTTTAAAAGTTTTTAGTAATTCACTTAATGTATTATCAAGCATTTCTTCTGCTATTTTTTGCCCTAGTTTAATTTTCTCTCTTTTCGGCAATTGCTCGACTAAATAAACAATCTGGTTAAAAGTAAGGGGTAAACTTAATGTTCCTGTTCTCATGGCAAAATAATTTAAATGCAAATTTACAAAATTAAGTCTTTGGAATAAACTTCGGTCTTCCAACTTCCGTCTTTCTTTTTCCGTATCCGGTCATCAAATTACAGTCTTTTCTTCTTCGGTCTTCCGACTTCCTCTTTCCACTTTCACCTACTATCTGATTAGGGTTACACTTCCGTTTAATTCATATTTCTTTTTGTCTTTTCCTGTTGCTGAAATAATGTAATAGTAGACCCCTTCGCTTAGCATTGTGCTGTTATCAGAAGTGCCATCCCACCCTTTAGAAATATCATGCCACTCATATACTTTCTTTCCCCAACGGTTAAAAATCGAGCATTCAAAATGTTCTATTTCTTTCCCCTGAATTATAAAAACATCGTTCAACCCATCCTCATTAGGAGTAAAAACATTAGGTACATTAATAATAGAAGGAAAATAGATATGTATTTCATCATTCCAACTACAATTGCCATTATTAACTGTAACACTATATGAACCGGGAGAATTTACAATGATACTTTGGGTTGTATCTCCCGTTGACCATGAAAAACTGCAACCGGGATTTGAAGCATTAAGACTAATTGTTGCACCCTCAGAAATTATGGTGTCATTTCCAAGAAATACATAAGGAGGGGAGGATATTGCAATATGAATTGTGTCTGATATGTTAGAGCATAATCCATTTGAAATTGACACCCAATAATCTCCTGATGTGCTAACATTAATTTCTTGGGTATTTTCACCAGTTGACCAGTGATAAGAATATCCGGGGTTGCCTGCATTTAATTGTAATGAATTGGCACATAAGGTTGTGTCGTGACCTAAAAATAAAAGGGGTGGTGCAATTAATGAAACATGAATAGAATCTGTGCCCGAAACACAAATTCCTGTAACAGAAACAGAATACATTCCTGAAGTTTCGACGTTTATCGAAGAAGTAGTATCACCAGTAGACCATAAATAAGAATTACCACCATGAATTTGCAATTCGTAATTATTTGCACAAACCGTTGTGTCATTACCTAAATTTGGTAAGGATGCAGTATTTAATTCAATCGGACAATTTGGGTCAGGTTTATAGCACCATAAATCATTAAATAATATCGTTGAATCAGAGAAAAATCCTCCTCCAAAAAGCCATAAATTTCCATAATTATCCATCCATGATAATGCACCTCCTCTGCTCCCAGGATGGTTATTTGGGTTTGAGATTCCTTTCTGGCCATATATGCCTAATATATCTGGATTTGTATTTCCATTAAGCAAAGTCCATTTTCCGGTATTATAATTTAATTTCCATAAATCATTATAATTACTAATAATGCCCATTGAATTCGAATTAAACCCCCCAAATAAATAGGCATGACCACAATCATCTGCCCAACAAGCGCGGCTCTCTATTCTGCTGCTTGGTAAGTTTAATTGTGAAGACGAACAGTTAGTTCCGGGATTACCTGGATTATTAGAAGTGTTAGAGCCAAACATCCAAGTCCATTTATTGGTAGATAAATTATATTTCCAGACATCGTTATAATAAATATCTGAGCCATCAGGGTCAATATAGCCCCCCCCGAAAAACCATAAATTTCCATTCTTATCCTTCCATCTTGTATATGCATTTCTCGCCCCAGGTCTGTTTGAATAACTCTCAACACCTTGAACTCCATATGCTCCAGCTGTTTGGTTCGCAAGATTACTTCCATTCATCCATGTCCATTCATTTGTATTTATATCATATTTCCATAAATCACTAAGAGTTTGTATAGTTAAATCATAAGAATTAGTGCCCCCAAACATCCATAAATTATTATTATTGTCAACCCAAGAACAACTGGACTCACATCTACCTGGAGGCATATTTGAAGGAGCACCGATTCCTTGTATTCCATAGTTACCATAACAAAGAGCGTAATCACATCCGTTCATCCATGTCCAACTATTTGATGCTATTTCATATTTCCACAAATCTCCAAGTTCCATTCCTGTTCCACAATCAAGCCCACCAAATAACCATAAATTTCCATTTAGGTCAGTCCAAGTTAAAGAAGAGTATGTTCTTCCTCCTGGATTATTATATACCGAAGGAACTCCTTGAATTCCATACCAACTAGATATGTTTGGATACCCAATTCCATGTACCCAAGTCCATTCTTTTGTGCTTACATTAAATTTCCACAAATCAGAATAGAAATCAACACCGTAATTATTAAAACGACCTCCTCCAAAAAGCCAAAAATTCCCATCCAAATCAGTCCACTCACAGGCCTCATACAAAGCAGGTGGCATATTGTTCACACTTGGAACCCCTTGTATTCCATACACTCCGTTTGAATTAGGTAAACTATCCCCATGCATCCATGTCCATTCACCGGGGTTTTGAGCCATTGCAAAACATGAAAGAAATAAAAATACTGTAAAGAAATAGTTTTTCATAAAATAATTATTTCTTCGATTTTCTTTCCATTTCTTCGCGCTTTTCAATAGATTTTATCCATTTTCCTTTGGCATCGATATAAAAACTCAAATCATCTTTTTTAACGATGGCACTTCCATTATTGAAGCTTCCTGCTTCGTCATATTTAAAAGGTATTAATATTGCACCTTTACTATTAATAAAACCCCATTTCCCTTTTTTTACTGCAGCCATTCCTCCTGTGAAATTTCTTACCATATCATATTCAATAGGAATTATTATATTTCCTATCTTATCAATAAAACCATATTTCATACTAAGCTTCACTCTTGCAATACCTTCAGAAAAATTATCGGCAAAATCATAAATAAATGGAATTGCAATAGAGCCATCCGGCTTTATGTATCCGCATTTCCCATGTAAAGTGACTCTTGCCAGCCCATTAAAAAAAGCAGATGCATCATCATAATTAAAGGGAATAACAAGCTTTCCTTCTTTGTCAATAAAACCACGCTTTCCTTTATTAACTACAAGAGCATAATTTTCGTAGAAATCACTTCCGGCATCATAAATATTGTCAACAATTACCTCCCCCGTTTTTTTGTTTTTATACCCACATTTCGCATTACGGTAAAATCTAACAATGTCTTGAGCGAAAATACTTTGAGTGAAAATTATCAATATGATTGAATATAGTATTTTCATAAATTCATTTGGTAAATAACAGAAAATCAATTTTCTGATAGCAAATATATAAAAAAACCTTACAGAGTTTGTGTAAATTTAATTGAAAATTTCACCCCTTCGGTCGACGTATCTCTTCAAAGGTTGCTCCTTAGAAGAGCCTATGTCCGTTAAACTCGACTTGAAATATATTAAAAACTCAGCTGACACAGTTTATTTTACTCTCCCATTTTGTTCATTTCACTGATGACTTTTTTCATTTCCATGCTGTCTTTGGTCGTTTCACTGATGACTTTGTTCATTTCCATGCTGTCTTTGTTCGTTTCTCTGATGACTTTGTTCATTTTCATTTTGTCTTTGTTCATTTCTATGTTGACTTAGTTCATTTCCATGCTGTCTTTGTTCGTTTCTATGTTGTCTTTGGTCGTTTCACTGATGACTTTGTTCATTTCCATGTTGACTTTGGTCGTTTCTCTGCTGTCTCTGTTCGTTTCTCTGTTGCCTTTGGTCATTTTTTCGGACTTCAAATCTTCTTCCGTCTTCGGTCTTCAAACTCCTGTCTTTCTTTTTCCGTCTTCGGTCTTCAAACTCCCGTCTTTCTTTTTCCGTCTTCAGCCTTACCACTCCCAAGAAAAAATTGGACTGTTATTTGTATAGTCTCATTTATATATAAATATCCATTGAAATGAAAAAGATCGTTTTTATCCTATTAATTGCGTCTTCTTTTGCTGGCTTAAAGTCGCAAAACATTAAATTAATTGAAGCTACGCAGCAAAGTTGGGCGGGTGGTGAATGTTGCACTTATGGAATCAATTATATGTTTACGTTGGAAAGTGCTGATACCATACAAAGCATTAGTTTGGATACGGTTTGGATTGGGAATACACCCCATGTATTTGATAAGAAACAGATGAATTATTTGGAGAAAAGTATAGTCAATGAGCGAATGGTTTACAAGCTTCACTTGACTGAAAGTTGGAATGGGAGGGAAGCCCAAGGATATAAAGTAGGCGAGGGATATAAAATTGAAGAAAAACCCATTACACTATGCCCTTACCCGGGAAAAGCCACCCTGGTTTTTTATTACCAATGGAAGAAAGAAACCTTAACGGTTGAAAATTTTACCGTCTTAGCATCTATCGCTTATCCATAAAAGAAGGTAAAGGGACAAATGACAAGTTTTACTGTTCTGCTTTTACTTTGATATTCATTCCCAAATTGTAAAACACAAAAGACCAAACATCGGTCATTTCTTCAATTACTTTGGTGGTGGGTTTGCCTGCTCCATGTCCGGCTTTGGTTTCAATTCGGATAAGGGTAGGGGCACTTCCGGCATTACATTCTTGCAAACGAGCCGCAAATTTAAAGGAATGCGCCGGAACCACCCTGTCGTCATGATCGCCTGTGGTAATTAAGGTTGCCGGGTATTTTACCCCTTCTTTTAAATTGTGCAAAGGGGAGTATTTGTATAAGTAGTTAAACTCTTCCTTGTTTTCACTGGAGCCATAATCTTCTGTCCAGGCCCAACCTATGGTGAATTTGTGAAAATGAAGCATATCTAGGACACCCACTGCAGGTAAAGCCACTTTAAATAGCTCAGGTCTTTGAGTGAGACAAGCTCCAATGAGTAAGCCGCCATTTGATCCTCCGGAAATTGCCAACTTTCCAGAAGAAGTATATTTCTTAGCAATGAGATATTCGGCAGCGGCAATAAAATCGTCAAACACATTTTGCTTGTTTAACTTGGTGCCCGCTTTATGCCAAGTTTCCCCGTATTCACCACCGCCTCTTAAATTCGCTACGGCATAAATACCGCCGTTTTCAAGAAAGACTAAACGGCTGATGCTGAAACTAGGTGTCAAGCTGATGTTAAAACCGCCATATCCATATAGCAAGGTTGGATTATTCCCATCCAGCACCAAGTCTTTTTTATGCACAATAAACATGGGGATTTTGGTGCCATCTTTGCTGTTGTAAAATACCTGTTCGGTAACAAAGTCTTTTGCGTTAAAATCAATTTTCGATTCGTAATAAATTTCCGATTTTCCGGTCGAAACATTGTATTTATAAATGGTGTTTGGAAAGGTAAAAGAAGTATAAGCGTAAAATGCGGTATTTTCCCCCTTTTTTCCGTTAAACCCGCTTAGGGTTCCAATTCCGGGGAGCTGCACTTCTGTTTTAGCACTACCGTCTATATTATAGGTATACGCTTTACTATAAGCATCTTTCATGTAAGTGGCAACGATTTTATTCCCAACCAGTTCTACGGCCTCTAGCACTTCATCCTGTTGAGCAATGATGGTTTTCCATTTTTCCGGGGCAGCTTGTTTTGGATCAATCACTACCAATTGCTTTCTTGGAGCATTGAAATTAGTAACTACCAACAAATGATCTTCGATATTATCAATCACAGAATAATCGTGCTCAAAACCTTTGGCAATCAAGGTGAATTCTTTTTCTCCCTTAGCTATGTTTTTACAATACAAGGAATTTCCGCTGGTTGACTCGGTTTCGAAAAGCAATAAGAAACGCTCATCTTCAGTGGTTTGAACCGAATAATTACGTAAAGGGAAGTTCTTGTTTTCATAAACCAATTCATCACTGCTTTGAGGGGTATTCAACTTATGGAAATAGACCTTATGAAATTCATTTTTTTTCGACAATTCTTTTCCTTTCTCAGGAGCATCGTAGCAACTATAATAAAACCCGTTTCCTTTCCAAGCAATGCCGGAGAATTTGACCCAAAGAATCTTTTCTCTCAATAAAGAATCGGTTCGTAAGTCTTTGATGCTGATTTCACTCCAATCGGAACCTGCTTTGGAGATTTCGTAAGCCATATAATTGCCATCATGCGAAACGCTAATAGATCCAACCGAAACAGTTCCGTCTTGCGACATTTTATTGGGGTCTAATACCACCTTGGGTTGTCCGCCAAGGGTATCTTGCATGTATAATATACTTTGGTTTTGAACGCCGCTGTTTTGATAAAAGAAGTAATGATTGCCCCCTTTAAAAGGAACTCCGAATTTCTGGTGATCCCATAATTGAGTCAACCTGGATTTAATTTCTTTTCGGAAAGGGATTTTTTCTAAATAATCATTGGTTACTTTGTTTTGCTCAATAACCCAACTTGCCGTTTCTTTGGAATTGTCATCCTCAAGCCAACGGTAATTGTCAATCACCTTGGTGCCAAAAAAGTTTTCTTCGGTACTTACTTTTTTAGTTTTGGGATAGGAAATGTTCTGGTTAAAAGCCTTATTCATGAGCATTAAACCGGAGATTACAGTGATTAAGATGATTTTTTTCATACATAACGGTATTTGTGGTATTTGTTTAATAAGAATGGAAGCGAAGCCGATAAAGTTTTAAGAGACTTACAATCAGAAAGCGTCTTTCTTCATCAATTCGGTGACGATTTTGCTTACCGTAACATTTTCAGCTTCTGCTTTGTAATTTCTAACGATCCTGTGCTGAAGTATGGCGTTGGCAACGGCTTGCACATCTTCAATGTCGGGAGCATATTTTCCATGAATTGCTGCATGGCTTTTGGCACCTAAAATTAAAAATTGAGATGCTCTCGGACCGGCTCCCCAAGAAATAAACTCATTGGCCCAAGGATGTGCATTGGGCGTCCCGGGACGGGTTAAAGATACTAAGTTAACCGCATATTTATACACAGTTTCAGGTACAGGAATTTTCAGCATCAGTTGTTGGAAATACAAGATGTCGTTGTGATCTAGTGCAATGTTAAGTTCTGTTTTGTTAACGCTGGTGGTAGATTTAACAATTTGTAATTCTTGTTCAAAGCTGGGATAATCGAGCCACAAACTGAACATAAAACGATCGAGCTGGGCTTCCGGTAAAGGATAAGTGCCTTCTTGCTCAATGGGATTTTGAGTAGCCAAAACGAAAAAAGGTTCTTCAAGACTGTATTTTGAACCTGAAACCGTAATGGTTCTTTCTTGCATGGCTTCCAATAAAGCAGATTGGGTCTTGGGTGGTGTTCTGTTTATTTCATCAGCAAGAATGATATTGGCAAAAATGGGACCCTTGATAAATTTGAATTTCCTAGTTTCGTCGAGAATTTCCGTACCCACAATATCCGAAGGCATGAGGTCAGGGGTGAATTGAATACGGTTGTATTTTAAGTCCAGTACATTTGAAATGGTATTGATCATTAAAGTTTTAGCCAAACCGGGGACGCCCACCAACAAACAGTGACTGCGACAAAGAACAGAGATAAAGATATCTCTCACAATGGCATCTTGCCCCACAATAATTTTTGCTACTTCGTTTCTGAACTGATTGAACTTGTTCTTTAACCCATCTATAGCTTCAACATCGTTCGAATAGTGTATCATTTTCTAAATCATTTAAAATTATTTTACCCAAGTATGGGAAAAGCTGCATTTTTTATAATCACCATTAATGGCAATATAGGTAATGGCAATTTTATCTTTAATCCAACGGTCTATGGTTTTTTGTTTTTTATTTTCCAGTGCAGCCGTTTGAATTCTATCGTAATCCTCAATTAAATTGGCTTTATGGGGTTTCGTTCTTGATTTTAAAAACAAAATCCTATAAGCTTGGGTTCTATCTTCGGTAAGCATGGGAACCGGTTTTGAGAATTCACCGGCTTTCAATTTATCGACTACGAAAAATACACTTTGGTCAACCTCCTTAGCGAGAAAAGAAGTAGAACCTGAATACGGGTTAATCATGAGTCCGCCATTATACCGATTCGGGTCGTCAGAATATTTTACTGCGGTTTCTTCAAAGCCCAAGGGTTTATTGATGAGCAGAAATATGCTGTCGAGCGAAGTTTTTGCTTTTGCCAAATCTTCTTCAGTCACTTTAGGACGAATGAGAATATGGCGGACATTCACGTATTCGCCTCTTCTTTCTATTAACTGAAGGATATGATATCCTTCCTTGGTTTTAATTACCGGTGAT
>CAZJBB010000136.1:0-8542 GCA_964543995.1 uncultured Bacteroidales bacterium | reverse complement strand
ATGTGAACACCCCACAAAACGCCAATGGCTATGTAGAAGTATTCGATTTGTTAGGTAAGAAGATACAAGACCTGAAGTTGGAGAACACATCATCCAATACCTTTGGTTTAAATGAACTTCCCACAGGATATTACATGGTGAAAGTGTATAATGCCAACGAAGTAGTTTCAGCTAAGGTATTTATTAAGTAAGCATTAAGCTTTAAATAAAAAAAAGACCAATTCTACGATTTGGTCTTTTTTTATTTGTATTTTTACACAAAAATTAAATATATATAACAAATACTTTATGAACTTACATGAATTTCAAGGTAAATCCTTATTGAAGAAGTCAGGAGCCAGTGTTCCTGATGGTATTGTAGTGCAATCACCCGAGAATGCCGTTGCTGCAGCCAAGGAAATACAACTTAAAACCGGAACGAAGTTTTGGGCCATTAAAGCTCAAATTCATGCCGGAGGAAGAGGTAAAGGCGGTGGAGTTAAAATTGCAAAAAGCCTTGAAGACGTTAAAAGTTATGCCGACCAAATTTTAGGGATGCAGTTAGTTACCCCTCAAACTTCAAAAGAAGGTAAACTGGTAAGACAAATTTTAGTTCAAGACGATATTTACTACCCCGGTGATTTTGAAATCAAAGAATTCTATATGAGCATGTTGCTCAATCGCCAAATCGGGAGAAATGTTATTATGTATTCCCCTAGAGGAGGGATGGATATAGAAGCGGTTGCTGAAGAAACTCCCGAATTGATTTTCAATGAAGTGGTAGATCCAAAAACAGGAGTGCTTGATTTTCAGGCTAGAAGAATTGCATTTAATTTAGGACTCAAAGGGAAAGCCGTTGGAGAATTGGTGCGATTTGTAAAATCATTGTACCATTGCTACGTAACTAACGATGCTTCTTTGGTGGAGATAAATCCTTTAGTGAAAACTGCTGATGAAAAGATTATGGCTGCCGATGCAAAAGTGGTTATTGATAATAATGCTTTATATCGTCATCCTGAGATTGCAGAAATGCGTGATTTAAATGAAGAAGACCCTATTGAAGTAGAAGCCGGAAAATACGACTTGAACTTTGTAAAACTTAATGGCAATGTGGGTTGCATGGTGAATGGTGCCGGATTGGCCATGGCTACAATGGATATTATTAAACTCTCTGGTGGTGACCCTGCCAACTTTTTAGATGTGGGAGGTTCAGCCAATGCAAAAAGGGTAGAAGAAGCATTCCGCATCATTATGAAAGACCCAAATGTTAAAGCCATTTTAATCAATATTTTTGGTGGTATTGTGCGTTGTGACCGAGTGGCTCAAGGGGTGGTGGATGCGTTTAAAAATATTGGCGAATTGAATATTCCGATTATTGTTAGACTGCAAGGAACTAATGCTGAATTGGGTAAGCAACTTATCGACGCATCAGGATTAAAAGTTCATTCAGCCATCCTTTTACAAGATGCTGCCAATTTGGTAACACAGGTACTTGCTAATTAATCGTTTTTGTTTCACTTAAATTACATTATCATGAAGAAACTTAGTTTGATCTTTTTAATTGTAGTGGTTGGGTTTTACCAACTCAGTGCTCAAGACAATACAGCTTCGCCGGCAAATCAGCCTAAACCTTCAGATACTAAAGAAACGAAATACCTACTTACCGGAAAAAAGATTGACATCTCAGGATTTATCGGAATTCCCTTTGAGTTTTCACAAGTTCAAAAAGAAATGGCGGTTTCCTGCGGATTAAATATTGCTGCCCTTTTTAACCAGTCGTTTTTCTTGGGTTTGTATGGAACATCCTTAAGTACAAATCATTACCGTTTAGATCTAGCTACCATAACCGGCATGACAAAACCTCAAATCGAATTTTATCATGCCGGTTTATATACAGGTTATATATTTGCTCATCATCAGGTGTTTCATTTTGGGATTGCTGCCAAACTTGGATATGGTCAAATTTATTTAAGTGATGGAAATCACTATCGTGCAAACATGAATACCAATAATACAGGAATCGATAATGTGTTGGTTTTGAGTCCACAAATTGAACTGGAACTGAACATGACAAAATTCATGAAAGTAAATGCTTTTATTGGATACAGAATGCTTTCCGGAGTAGATAAGAAATATGAGTACTTTAGTGGCCTTTCGGAATCGTATTATAAAACTTCAGATTACAACAGTTTGATGGGAGGGATTTCTTTACACTTTGGGTTTTTTGGATCTAAAACCAATAGCAAGAAAGAAAAATAAATGAGACTTTTATTTTCTTGGGTGTTTTTTGTTCTTTGTTTGTCTTCAGTTTGTTTTGGTGCTGATAAAAAGGTAATCATTAGTGGTCATATCAGAGATGCAAAAAACGGTGAGGATTTAGTAGGAGCATCCGTATATGTAAAAGAATTATCTTCAGGTGGGGTTACCAATATTTACGGTTTTTATTCTATAAGTGTAGCTCCCGGAAAGTATACCCTTGTTTTTTCATACATAGGGTATGAAACCACCATAAAAAATATTGAAGTAAAATCCAGTACTCAAGTGGACATTGAATTATCCGCAAAACAACAAATGATAAAAGAGGTTGTTGTGGAAGGGAAGCGGGATAATGACAATGTAGTAAAAAACGAAATGAGCACCGTGAAAATGGATGTAAAATCCATTCGAAAAATTCCGGCTCTTTTTGGAGAAGTGGATTTGATTAAAGCCATTCAAATGTTACCGGGAGTGCAAGCAGCCTCGGAAGGCTCCACCGGATTTAGCGTTAGGGGAGGAGGGAACGACCAGAACTTGATTTTATTGGATGAAGCTACAGTGTATAATGCATCACATCTTATGGGGTTTTTCTCCGTATTTAATAACGATGCCATTAAAGATGTTACACTATATAAAGGTGACATTCCCGCTTCTTCCGGGGGAAGACTATCCTCCTTGCTGGATGTTAGAATGAAAGACGGAAATATGAAACAGCTCTCAGCGACAGGAGGAATCGGTTTGATTTCAAGTCGCTTGACCATAGAGAGTCCCATTGTTAAAGATAAAGCTGCTTTTATTATATCAGGGAGACGTACGTATGCCGATTTGTTTCTGAAACTTAGTACCAATCCTATGTACAAAGATAATTCGTTGTATTTCTGGGATTTAAATGCTAAAGCAAATTGGATTCTCAATGAAAACAACCGTTTATATCTTTCCTCTTATTTCGGGAAGGATGTTTTCAGCAGCAGTTTGCTCGGTGCCGGATGGGGAAATTCGACGGTAACCTTACGATGGAACCATTTGTTTTCCAAGAAGTTGTTTAGCAATTTCACGGCCTTATACAGCAATTTTAATTATTATTTAGGGACACCGAAAGGACAGCCCGGCTCTTTCGATTGGCGTTCATCGCTGAATGATTACAGTTTTAAAGGCGATTTTACTTATTTTGTGAATACTGAAAATACCTTACGATTTGGGGTTTCTGCCATTTATCATAAATTCATTCCCGGCGTGGCCAAAGGCTTGGGCGATGGCTCCTTTTTTAATGAATATGATGTGCCTAATAATTATGCTTGGGAAGATGGGGCCTATATCAGTAATGAGCAAAAATTAAACTCAAGACTCTCTTTAAAATATGGTATACGATACTCCTTGTTTCAAAACGTTGGAAGAGGGACTGTGTATAATTTCGATGCGAATTATATTAAAATTGATTCAACGGTGTATCCTTATGGGGAAATCTTTAACTATTATCAAGGATTAGAACCTCGTGCCGGGGTAAATTACCAACTTACGGAAACGAGTTCAATTAAAGCCGGGTATTCGAGAACCCGCCAATACATTCAATTGGCTTCCAATTCTACTTCCGGAGCTCCTTTCGATATATGGTTTCCGGCCAGCCCTAATGTAAAACCTCAAATCTCCGACCAATTCGCTTTGGGGTATTTTAGGAATTTCTACAAAAATCGTTTAGAAGCATCCTTGGAACTGTATTATAAAAACATGCAGAATACCATTGATTTTAAAGATCATGCTGAACTTCTTTTAAATAAACAATTAGAAGGTGAGCTACGATTTGGTAAATCATGGGCCTATGGAGCTGAATTTTTTGTAAAAGTGCAAATGGATAAATGGAGTGGTTGGATAAGTTATACTTTATCACGTTCAGAAAGAAAAATAGTTGGAATTAACAATGACAATACCTATTTGTCTCCACATGATAAGCTTCACAATATCAGTATCGTCCTCAATTATGATGTAAGCAAAAGGGTTAACATTGGCGCCAATTGGGTCTATGCATCCGGTGCACCGGTTACTTTTCCTACCGGTCGATTTGTTTATGGCAATACCGTAGTTCCGGTGTATTCCGATAGAAACACCTATAGAATGCCGGCATATCATCGTTTAGACCTCTCACTCACTTGGAAAGGGAAAGAAAAACCAGGTAGAAAATGGCATGGCGAATGGAATTTTTCTGTTTATAATGCCTATGCTCGTAAAAATGCTTGGATGATTTCTTTTAAGCAAGATGAAACGAATCCAAATGTTACCATAGCCGAAAAAACCTATCTGTTTACTTTGATTCCTTCCGTTTCATACAACTTTAATTTTTAATGGAAATGAAACTCACAGTCCTCTCAATAAAAATTCAAATCCTTCTTATAACCATGGGTTTGATGTTTCTATATGGTTGTACTGAAAAAATAGATATTAAGTTAGATGATACCTATACCCGCTTGGTAGTGGATGGTGCAGTAACCAATGATAGTATCCGACATTGGGTGAAATTGTCTTTAACCAGCAGTTATTTTTACAATCAGAGTGAACCCATGGTTTCGGGGGCCAATGTGGTTTTAACGGATGGTTTTTCTACCTGGAATATGGCTGAAGATCCTATAAAAAAAGGATATTATTACACTCCCTTGGCATTTAAAGGGGTGGTGGGACGAAATTATAGTCTTCATATTGACCAGGTTCAAATTGCAAATGAAAACAAAACCTTTGATGCTTCTTGTGTGTTGGCTCCTAATGGACGTTTGGATTCCATTGCTGTAGAGAAATTTACCTATGGTTCTTGGAATGCTTGGATTATAAAATTGTATGCCCAAGATCCCCCGGATACCGCCAATTTTTATATGTTCAATGTATATAAAAATGGAGTTTTGATAACCGATACCATTAAAAATGTTGAAATCAGCAATGATATTTTGTTCGATGGGAATTATACCAACGGAATACAAGTGCAGTTTATCGAAAAAGAGAAAGCTAATCCCGGCGACACTTTAACGCTCGAAATGGCGGGTATATCAAAAGAATACTTCAATTTTGTTCAATCGCTAAAGACAGAGGCTCAAGGAAGTAATCCTATGTTTGGAGGACCTCCGGCCAATGTGGTAGGGAATGTAAGCAATGGAGGATTGGGATTTTTTGCCGCCTATTCAGTTGCCAGGGCATCCGCCATTGTTCCTTCCGGGAAAAAATCCGGCAAAGTGCCTTTGAGTAATTCAATGAAAAAAAATATTTTAAAAAGACAATAATTCAATATACATGCAAAAATCGAGCTTTAAATATGCATTGTTTGTTCTAGTAGTTATAGGATGTAATTTCGGTAATATCAATTCTTTGCAAGCACAAAAATCGGATGTTAAAACCAAGATAACGGCCGATACCGTAATCCATTGGATGACTTTTGAGCAAGCCGTTGCTGCCAATCAGAATTTCCCTAAAAAGAAAATATTTATCGATTTGTTCACCGATTGGTGCGGATGGTGTAAGAAAATGGATGCGGTTACTTTTAGCAATCCTTATATTGCACAGTATATGAGCGAGCATTATTATGCGGTGAAATTTAATGCAGAACGAACGGACACCATTGATTTTCAAGGAAGGCAATTTGTGAACCCGACCCCTACTACACCCCGTTCGACACACCAATTGGCTTATGCTTTGCTGAATGGCAAGTTATCGTATCCTTCTTTCGTCTTTCTGGATGAAAACTATAATATGCTTACCGTTGTAGCCGGATATTACGAAGCCAAGGCATTCGAACCTGTTTTAAATTATTTCGGCGAAAATCAGAATATCCAAATGCCTTTTCAACAATTTGAAAAAGCTTTTGTAGGCAAAGTTAAATAGCCAATAAACTTCTCTTTATTCATTCTTGATGATTACCTATATTTCTCTTCTTCGAGGCATCAATGTAAGCGGACATAATATGATTAAGATGGAAGTTTTGCGTGAAATGTATCTTGGATTGGGCTTTGAAAAGGTGCAAAGCTACATTCAAAGTGGGAATGTAGTTTTCTGTTCTCAAGAAGAAAATGTTTCAAGAATAGAGTTTCTAATTCACTCAAAAATTAAAGAAACCTTGAGTTTGGACGTTCCTGTTTTGGTGTTAGAAAAGTCCGAATTTAACCACACACTAATAAGAAATCCATTTGTTACCTTAAGTGAAATAGACCCTAAGTTTCTGCATGTTACTTTTTTATCCTCGCTACCAAAGGAAGAAAATATTCAAAAGCTGGGTACGTTTCTGGGGCCGGAACGATTTATCCTTTCGGAAAGAGCAATCTATTTGTATCTGCCTTTAGGTTCAGCTAAGACCAAACTCACCAATACGTTTTTTGAATCGAAATTGAAACTTAAAGCCACTACAAGAAATTGGAAAAGCTGCTGCGAATTGTCGAGAATGGCTGAAGCTTTATAATGCCAATTCTTATTGATTTGAGAACGTAAGAAGTGCAATGATTTTTTTTCTACCCTTGTTGTTTTAGCAGTCCGACCAAAGCTCTCACCCTTGCTTCATCGGTTACAGAAGTTTCATATTCCGAAAGACTTGCTATGCCACCCATTCGAATTTGATTATTTCTGAAAACCATATTGCTTTCTATTTTTTTACGGAGAGATACATGAAATTCTTTGGCCTGCGTTTTTTTGGCTATTTCCACTATGTTGTCTTCACAAATACCGCTGCCGGGCATGATGCTGATGCGTTCTTTAGCTTGTTTCACTAGGGATTGCAATAAAGAAATGCCCTCGTAAGCCTTGGTTTGCAAGCCTGAGGTTAAAAGGATGTTGAATCCCAAATGGATGATATCTTCCAATGCTTCCTCCGGTTCTCTTGTCATGTCGAAAGCTCGGTGAAAAGTAGTTCGCATGGGATAGGCAGCTTCCAATAACATATGGCAAGCCGCTTTGTCAACTTTACCCTCTGGAGTGAGTACTCCGATTACAACCCCATCTACACCCCGTTTTTTTACAAATTCAATATCCCTTTTCATGATTTCTAATTCCAAGGGGCTATAAAGGAAATCACCTCCACGAGGACGAATCAATACGTGTAAGTCTATTGAGAGCATTTCTCGGGCTAATTCGATAGCGCCATAAGAAGGGGTAGTGCCGCCTTCATACAAATTTTCGCACAATTCCACCCTTTTGGCTCCGCCTTTTTGGGCTGCCAATGCCGATTCCACCGAATTTGCACAAACTTCAATCAACATACATTTTTTTTGACAAACATACACATTTCATGGGAACCACGGAAAAAATAGAACCTGAGTCTAAGTGTTTAATTTCTGGTTTTTTCCAATTCACTCCCTTATTTCACTATAATTT
Source organism: uncultured Bacteroidales bacterium (assembly GCA_964543995.1). Taxonomy (GTDB): domain Bacteria; phylum Bacteroidota; class Bacteroidia; order Bacteroidales; family CAIXTV01; genus CAIXTV01. The sequence continues at coordinate 970 of CAZJBB010000136.1, read as the reverse complement.
CGTCGGCAAACAACCAAGCCTCAGCACCGGCGCCATCGTGCCAGTCAGGGCAAGTACCCACGTTTTTTGCAATGACTTTGATAAAGCGATAATGGGCAGGGGCAAAGCTGCATTCGAAGTCATGTACTAGCGTGTTTTCGTCTTTCTGGGAAAGGGAATTTACCTGCTTTGAAAGCGAAATATAGGTGATCCCATCCACGGAACCTAAGAATTCAACCCATTCCGGAAAGAAAATCCAGGATGGACTGCTTTGCAAAAATCCCGCTGAGATATATTGCACTTTAGTCGTCTTTTTTAAATCTATCACTGCCTCCATATTGTTTTTATGAAAGCCTTGCCATAGACCATCTCTAAAATTAAGGGTGCCTCTTTGGCCATCTATTAGAGATTGAGGCCCTTGAGCCGAATAAGAGGGGCTGTAAGGGTTCAGCAGTTGAATTTCTTTTCCAACCGCTTTGTGCAACACCAAAGATCTTGTGTATAAACATGTATCGGCCACATTTTTATAAGAAGCTTTTACCTTAATGTTACATGAACTGTTTTTATAAAAAGCTTGAACAAAGGGTTGAAAATGATCATTGCTTTCATTTTCAAATGCATAACTGAGTTTCACCCCGGCTTGTCCCTTCACCAGATTCACCTTAAAGCCCTTGTCTTTTATATATTGAATCTTGAAAGTTACCGGTTTGGCTTCAAAACCATAACGAACATTTAGGGTATTCAGAATTTCATAATGCTTGTTCAAACGGGATTTAAAATTGCTTAAATTCTTTTTCTCTTTGGGAGACCAAAGTACTTCTACCATGGCTAATAATCTGGGAAACACCATATTGTCAAGATTTTCGGAGGTGATGTGCTCCGTCCACACATTACATTCGCCACCCAATAAATGTTTTTTTTCTTCTCCAACCAATTCCTTAGGCAGATCGGAAGAGCACACGTCTGAACTCCAGTCACCTGAAGCTATCTC
>CAZJBB010000135.1:0-8571 GCA_964543995.1 uncultured Bacteroidales bacterium | reverse complement strand
CACATGTTTATAGAAACAACCAGGAACGAAACGATACGACCCCGTTGGGGTCGCATAAATTGTGAACACATTTTCTATAAACATGTAATCCCTTCGGGATTTTAATTAAAAACGACAAACATGAGCAACATAGGCGGCACCATAAAATCAATTCGCGATATTTTCCGCAAAGACCCCGGTTTGAGTGGCGATGCACAACGCATCGAACAATTGGGTTGGATGATCTTTCTGAAATTATTCGATGATAAAGACAAGGAAAGGGAAATACTAGACCCTTCATATAAATCGGCTATACCAACCCATTTGCAATATAGAAATTGGGCAGAAAATGACGAAGGAATTACGGGCGACGAACTGATTAATTTTGTTAACAACAAACTCTTTCCTCAATTGAAGGATTTGCCCGTTACTGTCGATAATCGCCTGGGTGTTATCATCCGTAATATTTTCGATGGCACCAACAACTACATGAAAAGCGGCACCACTTTCCGGCAGGCCATCAACAAACTAAACGAAATTGACTTCAACAGCAGCAAGGAACACCATATATTTAATGCCATTTACGAAGACATTCTGCAGGGATTGGCCACCAAAAAAGACACAGGTGAATTTTATACACCCCGTGCCGTAACCCAGTTTATTGTTGATATGGTTAATCCGCAACTGGGCGAAAAGTTGAAAGACCCTGCTAACGGAACGGGCGGTTTTTTGGTATGTGCCATTGAGCATTTACGCAGACAGGTAAAGAATGTGGCTGACCTTCAACTCCTGCAGGAAACCATTTCGGGCACAGAGCTAAAGCCCCTGCCTTTTATGCTGAGCGTAATCAACCTCATCATACACGATATTGAAGTGCCTCAGATTGAAAACGGCGATTCGCTGAGCCGCGAATATACTTCCTACAAACAATCCGACCGCGTAGATATTATTGTCACCAACCCTCCTTTTGGCGGCGTGGTAGGCGATGGTATGGAAAGCAATTTTCCACTGAACTACCGCACCAAAGAAAGCGCCGACCTTTTTTTGATACTATTTATACAACTGCTGAAAGACGGAGGACGTGCCGGAATTGTATTGCCCGATGGTTCTTTAACCGGCGAAGGCGTAAAAGCCCGTGTTCGCGAAAAACTATTGACCGACTGCAACCTCCACACCATAATCCGGCTTCCGCAAAGTGTGTTTGCACCTTATGCCACTGTTAATACCAATCTTTTATTCTTTGAGAAAGGCAAAAAAACCAAAGAAATATGGTATTACGAACACACCTTGCCCGAAGGTGCCAAAGCATACAATAAAACCAAACCCATACGAATTGAAGAGTTCGACAATATCAAAAATTGGTGGGAATATAGAGAAGAAAGTGAAGTAAGTTGGAAGGTTTCTCTTGATACCATTATAGAACGTGGTTTTGATTTGGATATTAAAAATCCGAATAAGGTGGTTGAGGAAGTAGACTTGGACATTGGAAAAATTCTGGGTATTCTAAAAGCTGAAAACAATAAAGTAAGTTCTATTATTCAGGAACTTGAAAACGATTTGGTGAAATGACAATTTTAGAATTTTTCAAAACAGTTCACCCATCTGTTTTGGCAGCAAAAATGATTTTTAGGTATTTGAAGTCACATTCTCCTGTACTTAAGATTTCTGATATTGCTGACACATCAAGCGGAGGAACTCCAAGTCGTGGCATGATTGATTATTATAATGGTGATATTCCATGGATTAAATCAGGCGAATTAAAAGATGGTTTAATTACCACATGTGATGAGTATATTACTGAAGCAGGTTTAAAAAACTCATCAGCAAAATTATTCCCTAAAGGAACTCTATTAGTTGCAATGTACGGTGCCAATATTGGCAAGACTGGTGTTTTGGATTTCGATGCAACAACTAATCAGGCTGTTTGCGCAATTTTCCCTAAAGTTGATATTTCAAATGACTTTTTATTTTGGTATTTCAAACAGCAGAGAATTGATTTTATTGAAATCGGCAAAGGCGGTGCACAACCGAATATAAGTCAAACAGTAATAAACAATGCTTCTATCGTAGTTCCTGATAAAAAAATACAGGAGAAAATTGTGAGTTTTCTAAATGGGATTGAACAAGGAAACGGAATAGATAGAAATTTCTTTATCCCAGAAGTTTTAAAGGATGTTGAGACAATTTACAAGTATAAAAACAACTATGTGGAGTTAGTTGACAGTTTTGAGAACCAAATCACCCAACTCGAAAACCTAAACCAAGCCATTTTGCAGGAAGCCGTGCAAGGTAAGTTGGTGCCGCAAAACCCAACAGATGAACCTGGCAGTGAATTGTTGAAACGGATTAAAGCAGAAAAAGCTAAATCGGGCAAAAAGGAAAAGCCGTTGCCGCCTATCAAGGCTGAGGAGATTCCTTTTGAAATACCGGGGAGCTGGGTGTGGTGTAGGATTGATGATATACTTGATTTTTCAAAGGAATCATTAAGGCGTGGACCATTTGGGAGTTCAATTACCAAGGGGATGTTTATTCCTAAATCTAATCCAAATGCGACGAAGGTGTACGAACAAAAAAATGCCATTTATAAAAATTATTCATTAGGTGGTTATTATATTGACATAGAGAAATACACTAATTTAAAATCATTTCTAACAGGATTTGGTGATATAATAATAAGTTGTGCAGGCACAATTGGAGAAGCCTACTTATTGCCAAAAGATGCACCAATAGGGGTGATTAATCAAGCGTTACTAAAAATTAGATTGAATGAAAACATAATTCTGAACGCATATTTTTTAGAATTTTTTAAAGCAATAATTAAAGTAAAAGTTAATACCGATGCAAAGGGTTCTGCAATGAAAAACCTTGGTTCAATAAAATATCTTCGTGAAAATTTATTAATTCCTCTTCCACCAATTTCCGAACAAACCCGCATAGTAGCCGAAATAGAAAAACAATTGACCAAAACCAAAGAATTAAAAGAACACATCATAGCCAATCAGCAAGCAACGGAACAGTTGTTGAAAGCATTGTTGCATGGGGCGTTTGAGGTGGAGGAGAAGGAATAAATTCCAAAGGGATTTTAGATTTATAGAAAGAAGAAACCTTACAAAATGTCGACACCAACAGGGGTCGTAGGTTTATAGAAAAAATAATAATGAGAATGTTCGACCCCGATGCGGTCGAAGAATTATTGGCAAGGATGTTTCTATAAACCTTTGATGCCTTTGGCATCGGGAAAGTAGGTGAGGTGGAGGAGGAAGAATAAATCCATGCATGATTTATGTTTATAGAAAATGAAAGCATGATTGTGTTCGACCCCGATGGGGTCGAAGAATTATTGGAAAGGATGTTTCTATAAACCTTTGATGCCTTTGGCATCGGGAAAGCTGGTGAGGTGGAGGAGAAAGAATAATTGAATCTTGATGTTAATGATAACAAGATACACGTTGTTGGATTGAGACTTTGAATAACCAAAGGGTTACTCTTTGTTTTTCTTTTTATGAAGAATAAAGCGCAGCATTAGAATTGATTTTTGGTATTCAATGCTATTTTATATTCATTTTCAAAAGGCAATTGTAGCTGCTCTATTTGGGTGGGCATTGCTAACATCCAACTGACATAATAATATGCCAGAATTTGATAACCTGTGAAAACTTTTTCAGGAATAGAGTTTATACGATAGTCTTTTTTATCGGGGCTATAACCCTGAGTGCCTTGCATTGCTATTTCGAAAGCAATCTTTTTAATATCGGAAATTGGCATATTGTCGAAATAATGTAAGGCATCGACCATAAACATTGCAATAGCCATGTTTGTTCCGATTTGTTCCTGAGATTTTTGGAACTTTTGCATTTCTCTATCCTTGATGGGATCTTTTTCTTCGATACCCAAAGGATCTTTTTCGAGGTTTTGAATCAGAGAATCGATATTGCTTCGAGTACGGTATTTGGCTTCGCTTACCAATTCGAAGTAGTTATTCAGTTTTAAATCTTCGGCCCAATGAAGGACTAATTCATATTCTTCGCCCGGTTTTTTATCATCTTTGTATTCCAGAAATTCATCATAAAAAGTTTGTGCCTGTTTTAATTCGAAAGGCATAGCATTAAAATCTTTGATTAAATTAATGCCAAACAAATCTTTTAATAATAAGGCATTTACAATATTGTAGATTTTGCTTTTTGAAAGTATTTCGGGAGGTGAAAGTTCAATGGCTTTTTTATCAGTTACTGCTGTGAGCCCTTCGCGAACTAAATTATTTAAAGAAATAAATTGAACAGGACGCAAATCAGGGAATTGATTATATAAGAAATATTCAATGAAAAGATCAATTGGAGTGTTGTAAACCTGACGGTTGAGGCCTTCGAACAGACCTGTACAGTAGTTTGCTATTGAACTTTCGAAGACGCCCATTTTATGGAATTTACGGATAGAGGGTTCGAGCTTTTTTATAAAATCAGTTTTGTGTTCTTGTGTAGAAATGAACAGTTGATTAAATTGTAGTTTTCTGGCTTCAATAACAAGATCAAGATGAACTAATTCGTGCATGATTAAATGCTCATAAGCAGGGTATTTGGGATTGAACCTGACCATATGATTTTTGCGGTTGTAATTTTCGGCAAATTCGATTTTTGCTGCTGTTGGAATGTTTGTATCTTCTGTTATTTCGATTTCAGTGCCGCCTTGAAATTCTAATTTATACTTATAATCTTTATAAATTTTTCTGGCTTCATTTTTTGAAATGACTTTATTTGCAATTGAAAGTGCTTGTTGTAGCGAATTTTGAAATAAGATATCCTTATTGTTGTTTAATTTTATTGACTGAATGGTGCTGTGAAATGCCGAATGTAAGTCATTTTCTTTTTCGGCAATCAAACCCAGAGCAAAATGAGTATTTGGGAATGTATCATTGATTTTTATGGCTTCCCAAAAATATTTTTTTGCTTCTATGATTTTACCTTGTTGTAATAAATTAGTCGCAATATTATTAATGGTAATATTGTCATTTGGGTTAGCAAGAAGTGCCTGATCGTAATATTTCATAGCTATTGGAATATCATTTCTGAATTTAGCATAAATATTACCCATCATTAACAATGCATAGCCATTTTTGGAATCCCAGCGTAGTGCATCAATTAAACAATCAATTGCTTCGTCCTGATTTCCTTCGTCGGAAAGGATTTGGCCCATTATCCGATGGTATTCGGAATTGGTAGGGTTTTTACGGATAAGCTCTATAAGAATTGGTTTGGCTTCTGAGTATTTGCCTTTTTCGCAAAGTGAAACCGTTTTTCGATAATCGGTTTCCTGTGAAAGTATGGTTGGAGTGTCGATATCGATTATGACCCAATCGTTTTCGATATTGACTTTAGGTTTAAAAGGACCGTAAGTGTAGTAATTTTCTAATACGCTTATTATTAGCGATTTACCCCCCCCCATTAATTCCGGGAAAATAGTATATAAAAAGTCGTCTATTTTGTGGATTATTTGCATCCTATTTTATTATTTATTTGGAGTTTCGTTTATTAGATTTTCGATTCCGACTTCCAAAGCATTTGCAATTTTTTCGATATTAATCAGGGTAATGTTTTTTTCTGCCCGTTCGATCATTCCGATATATGTACGATGTAAGCCAGCTCTTTCGGCAAGTTCTTCTTGTGAAATATTTAAGTTGTTTCGAAATTTGCGGACATTATTTCCGAAAATAATAAGGATTTTTTTGTCTTCCATTAATGCTAATTAAAGTGTGCACAAAGCTAATTGTAGTATTCATTTCTCACAACATACTATTGTTAGCATTTGCGATATAAGAATTTTTGATTTTAAAGGGTGCAAAAAAGGAATAAAGATTTAGAGTGATAGGATTGAATGAGAATGGTTGTTGCCGATACCGTAATGGAGAAAAATATTAGTTTTGGCTGAAGCCCATACATATATTATAATGTATCCCCGCCCTGAAGGACGGGGCTATTGATGGGTTGGGACATTGGGAGGATTGGTTGATTCCTCTCGACTACGCTCGAGGGAGCGGGTTTTATCAAGTTTATCAAGTTTTTTTGCGGGGTGATATAAAAAAAATAAAAAAGATTAGGAATGTTAGAAATAATGTGTAATTTAGCCGCAATTTTATAAAATCAATAATTCACTTAAATTTTTTTTTATGGATAATCATTCGAACAATGTAACTCGTATGTTAAAGACTTGTGATAAGACCTTTGACGATTTTAATGAAATATGGGACGATATTATTGCCTTTAAAAAGTATGTGCTGCAATTCAAGGAATTTATTGCAGGCATAGGAGAAAATGAAATTATACTTTCGGGAATTGATGCGGGGCCTTCGAAACAAAAGGACATTTTCAGAGCCTCGATGATTCGTTTTACATTAAAAATGGCCGGAATAGGTTATTGCTATGCTGATGACACTGAAGATGCAGTGTTGAAAGAAAAGATGGACATTCATATTTCTTATTTTTCGCATCTAACAGATGATGAACAAACAGCTAAGGCTGAAATGGTTTATAATCTTTTAAATCCGTTGGTGATTGCTACTCCTAATGTGTTGGCAGATTATGGTGTTTTGCCAGCTAATATGGTTGATTTTAAAGATTGTATTACTACTTTTAAAGATTATATTTTAAATCCTAAGTCGGTATCGCTATCGGGAAGCGAAGCTAAAAAGAATATTAAGGCTTTTAATAAAAAAGGTCAAGCTTTATTAAAAAAGACTGATAAGTTTATGGAGAACTTTTTGGAAGAGAATCATGATTTTTATGATACTTATTTCCGTTCGAGAGTTATTTATGATTATGGTCACAGGTTTAAGAAACCTATTAGTGTTTCGGCAGGTAAGGTGTTGGTGTTGGATACTCAAATAGCGATTCCACAGGCTAAGATTTATTTTGTGGGGTTTGAAAAGAAATTTGTGTTGAGTGATAATTTGGGAAATTTTAATATTGGATGCTACCAAATAGGAAATATGATGCTTGTAGCCGAAAAAGTAGAATTTAATAAAGTACAGAAATTGATGGTTGTGGTGAAGGATGAAAATCAACATTTTAATATTGAGATGAAGCCTGTTTCGGAAAATCCGCCTCCGCCAGAGAGCTAAGATGTAAGAGGTAAAAGGAAATTGCCACAGAGGCACAGATTTTTTTAAGTGAATTGATTTGAATTTTTATAATAATGCAAATGGCGGCGGTTGAGACTGTCGCCATTTTTTTTTGACAAAAGGATTACAAATCCTTTCGAGCGGGGGGAAATAAAATGTCGTCCCTAAGGGATTTGGGTTATTTGTGTATGCCGTTTCTACCAAAATGGCGTTCCTACGGAACTTCCTAAGCCGCTCCGCCCGGGAAGAGGAATGCCAATAAATAATACATAGCCATGGCGATAAGCATACTAACCGGAATGGTGAGTATCCATGCCCAAAGCAAACGGGCTCCAACACCCCAACGTACTGCAGAAACTCTGCGGGTCATTCCGGCTCCCATGATGGCTCCGGTGATGGTATGTGTGGTGCTTACAGGAATTCCAAAAGCTTCTGTTCCGAAGAGCAATATAGCTCCTGAAGTTTCAGCGGCCACTCCCTGAAAAGGGGTGAGTCGGGTGATTTTCGAACCCATGGTTTTTACAATTTTCCAACCTCCTATCATGGTTCCCAAGGCAATGCAGGTGTAGCATCCCAACACAATCCAATGTGGTATGGCTTGTATTTTTCCTGCGGAAGTGTAGGTGATGTGTGCCCAATGTGGAATGGATTCGGGATTCACCCCTTTGAAATAAACGATTAATGCGGCGGTGATGATACCCATTACTTTTTGAGCATCGTTGCCACCATGCCCTAAACTGAACAAAGCGGACGAAACCAATTGTAAGGGCCGGAATATCTTGTTGAGCTTTGCCGGCTTCCCCTTTCGGGTAATGTACATCAATAGTACAGAAAACAAATAAGATATAATCATTCCGAGAATTGGAGCCAAAAATATGAAAGAGGCAATTTTAATAATCTTATCGCTGTGAACTATGGCCCATCCACCATAAGCAACTGCTGCTCCGGCAAAACCACCCACCAAAGTATGTGAAGAGCTGGAAGGAATGCCCAGATACCAGGTTAACAAATTCCAGATGATGGCGGCAATGAGTCCTGCAAGAATTACGTGAAGGTTTATCATGCTGGTGTCAACTGTTTTGGCAATGGTATCAACAATATGCAACTGAAACACTGCATAAGCGGCAAAATTAAAAAATGCCGCCCAAAGTACTGCCTGAAAAGGTGTGAGTACCTTGGTGGCCACAATGGTAGCAATTGAATTGGCTGCATCGTGAAATCCATTAACGAAATCGAAGGCAAAAGCCAAAACGATGATGATTATGAGAAGGGTTAGATCCATGTGGTTATTGTGTTTATTTGGTTGATTAAGTTGGTTGGGTTGATTAAGTTTATTGATTAAGAGGGTAGTTCGGTATTGAGGGTTAATGCTGATTCTTGATACCAGATTCTACTTCCGTCGTCCTCTTCCGGTCTTCCGACTTCGGTCTTCCGTCTTCCGACTTCCATCTCCAGTCTTCCTCCTTTCAAAAATCCAGTGA
>CAZJBB010000134.1:0-8639 GCA_964543995.1 uncultured Bacteroidales bacterium | reverse complement strand
CTGCTTGATCGAAATCACCATCGCATTCAACCAATGCATTTTTACAATCCATCATGCCGGCACCGGTCATCTGACGGAGTTTGTTTACATCGCTTGCGGTAATATTTGCCATAATTTATTTGAGTTATTTAGTTAGTATTATTGTTTTTTGATCGTAGGTCTTTTGGTCCCCGGTTTTTTTCCGGCTTTAATTCCTTCGGGAAGTTCAGAAGGTACTTCTGCATCATCAATAGCTTTAATAGGTTTAATTAAATCTTTTTTTGCTTTTTTTGCAGCTCTTTCTTCTTCTTCAGCTTCCAATTCGGCTAATGTTTTTGAAGTGGTACCTTCTTCATCAGTATCCAATACTTCATCATCTTCATCTGCCATTTTATCCTTATCCAGTTTACGATCGCTTAAACCTTCTTCAATAGCTTGACACATAATGCTTAAAATCAAAGAAATAGATTTTGAAGCATCATCATTTGCGGGAATTGGAAAATCCACCAAATTAGGATCGGAATTGGTATCCACGATAGCAAAAGTGGGGATGTTTAATTTCTTGGCTTCAGCAATTGCAATGTGTTCTTTTAAAATATCCACTACAAACAAAGCGGAGGGGAGTCTTGAAAGTTCAGCAATACTGCCTAAGTTCTTTTCTAATTTAGCCCTTTCACGGGTTACTTGGAGTCTTTCTCTTTTTGATAATGAAGTGTAAGAAGAAGTGTTCATCAAACGGTCGATGGTTGACATTTTGCGAACCGCTTTGCGGATGGTTGCAAAGTTGGTGAGCATACCTCCCGGCCAACGCTCTGTAACATAAGGCATTCCTACCTTTTTAACATGAGCCGCAACAATTTCTTTTGCTTGCTTTTTGGTAGCAATGAAAAGAATTTTCTTACCTGATTTTGCAATTTGTTTCATTGCAGAAGCAGCTTCATCAATTTTTGCAATGGTTTTGTAAAGGTCGATAATGTGGATTCCATTTCTCTCCATAAAAATATAGGGAGCCATATTGGGATTCCATTTTCTTTTGAGGTGACCAAAATGGCAACCTGCGTCTAATAATTCATTAAAATTTGCTTGTGACATTATATTTGATTTTTGTGTTTACGTTCTTTTATAAAACTCAATTGCTGAGTAGCCCTGATTCAGGAGTCTCAGCAATTTAGATACTAAACAACGATAATAGATATTAACGTTTGCTGAATTGGAATCTTTTTCTTGCTTTAGGTTGACCCGGTTTTTTACGTTCCACCATACGTGGATCGCGACGCATCAAACCTTTAGCTTTTAAAGGTGGACGGTCTTCAGGGTTTATTTTGCATAAAGCTCTTGAAATAGCTAAACTCAAAGCTTCTGCTTGACCATTCAAACCACCACCAATCATATTGGCAGTAATGTCATATTTGGCCAAAGCATTTACAATTTCTAAAGGTTGTAATACTTTATATTGCATTACTTCGGTAGGGAAGTAATTTTTGTAATCTTTTTTATTTACAATAATGTTACCGCTGCCTTCTTTTAGGTAAATTCGGGCAATAGCTGTTTTTCTTCTTCCAACGGTATTGATAACTTCCATGTTATTTTATTGAATTTATATTTAATGCTTGTGGTTGTTGTGCTTGATGAGGATGGTTGGTGCCCACATAAACATGTAGGTTTTTATAGATTGCATTTCCTAATTTATTTTTAGGAAGCATGCGTTTTACAGCCATTTCAACCAAACTAATGGGTTTTTTCTTTAATATTTCTCTTGGGGTAGCGAAACGTTGACCACCCGGATAACCGGTATGCCTAACATATTCTTTGGCTGTCATTTTATTACCTGTGAGTCTGATTTTTTCAGCGTTTATAACTACTACATGGTCGCCACAATCCATATGGGGGGTAAAATAGGTTTTATTTTTACCGCGAAGCACATGAGCCACCATAGATGAAAGGCGTCCCAATACTTCATTTTCGGCATCTACTAAATGCCATGCTTTTGTTACCATCTGCGGATTGGCAGACTTTGTTTTGTAACTTAATGTATCCATCTACTTAAGTGTTTCTTTATCAATACTATTTTTAAAAAAGGGAGTGCAAAATTACGCTTTATTTTCAATATATCAAATTTACTTTTGTTTTTTTTGATATTTTTCTCACAAAAACGATTGTGATTGATAAATAAATCCGATTTTTTTCAAAAGTAGTAGATTTTTTTGTCTTCAAGAGGTTAATCTCAAAAAGAGATGATTAAAAATTCTTAAATTTCCTTTAATTCTCTTTAAACACTTACTTTTGCAAAAAAAATTAGAATGATCGACCTTTCCACCCGATATATGAAGCTCAACTTACGCAGCCCGATTATTGTTGGCAGTTGTGGCCTCACAGGAACCCTTGAGAATCTTTTATTAGCAGAGAAATATGGCGCCGGAGCAGTAGTTTTGAAATCCGTTTTTGAAGAACAAATTAAATATGAAATTCATAAAACGGTTTCTTCTGATCCCGGAGCAAATTACTATCCGGAAGCCGAAGCCCATATTAGCAGATATGCCGAAGCGAATCCTTTAGAATCGTATTTAGAATTTATTCGTAACGCAAAAAAGAAACTTAGCATCCCTATCATAGCTAGTATCAATTGTGTTACTTCTCATGAATGGACTGAATTTGCTGAAAAAATTCAAGCTGCAGGCGCGGATGCTATTGAATTGAATATTTTTTTATTGCCTTCTAACCATCATTACAGCAGTGAACAAAACGAACAGTTTTATTTTGATATCATTAGGGAGGTTCGCAAGCATGTCAGTATTCCAATTGCCGTTAAAACAAGTTATTACTTTTCGGGCTTAGCCAAAATGGCTTTGAAGTTATCCTGGACAGGAATTGAATCTATTGTGATGTTTAATCGTTTTTTTGCACCTGATATAGATATAGAAAAATTTACAGTGACTCCGGCTTATGTATATAGTCGTCCCGAGGACATTGTGACCTCTTTGCGCTGGGTAGCTGTGCTTTCCGATAGATTGCATTGCGATATTGCCGCTTCAACCGGAATACATGATGGATCAGCAGTAATAAAACAACTGTTGGCAGGAGCAAAAGCCGTTCAAATTGCCTCCATCCTTTATAAAAACGGGTTTGAATATATACCTACTATGTTGAAGGACATTGAAAATTGGATGATTAAACATGAGTTTAGCTCGCTTAACGATTTCATTGGAAAGATGAGTTATGGAAACCTCGAAAATCCGGCTTCCTATCTTAGAATCCAATTCATGAAAAATTTTGCTGACATAGACTAAACTATGTCCTATCTCCAACCTCATCTTTGGATAGCACTTCCCTTGTTGGGCGAATCAGCCATGATACCCCAACTCTTTGGCTGTTTTTCCGAACAAAAATATAAAAACTATACGTTGGTGGTTTGTTTGAACCAGCCGGAAAGTTGGCATTCTCGACCGGATAAAAGTTTTTATTGCCTCGACAATATAAAGACCTTAAAGCTCTTAAAAAACCAAGTGGGTTTTGCTCTTGAGGTTTTGGACTTTGCTTCTGAAAGTAAGGGGCTTTCCGATAAGCAAAGCGGTGTGGGTTGGGCAAGAAAATTGGTCATGGATTATATTAATACCAAAGCTAAAGACGAGGATTTGATAGTGAGTTTGGATGCGGACACTACTTTTTCTCCTGATTATTTTGATTCCATTGTTTCCAATTTTAAAAACCATCATCAATCTATTGCTTTATCAGTGCCTTATTATCATGCTCTAACTGAGGATGATAACTTAAACAGGGCAATGCTTCGTTATGAAATTTATATGCGCTACTATGCAGTAAACCTATGGCGAATTAAATCACCTTATGCTTTTACGGCTTTGGGTTCCGCAATGGTGATTCCGGTTAAATCATACAGGAAAGTGAGCGGGATTTCACCGGTTAAAAGTGGTGAGGATTTCTATTTTCTTCAAAAACTGCTAAAATCAGGAAATTTGAATTGCTATAACCCGGAAAAAGTGTATCCGGCAGCTCGTTTGTCTGACCGTGTGGGTTTTGGCACCGGTCCGGCTTTAATTAAAGGAATATCAGGAGATTGGAGCAGTTATCCTATTTATCAAGCATCCTTTTTTGATGAAATCGGGGAGACTTACCAAAAATTCCCTTCGCTGTATCTAAAAGACGTGTACACTCCAATGAGTGACTTTTTGGAAGAGGTTTTTAAGGAAAAAAACTTTTGGTTACCTTTGCGGAAAAACTCAAAAAATCAACAACAATTTATACGTGCTTGCCATCAAAAAGTAGATGGGTTAAGGTTGCTACAATATTTAAAAACTAGGCAAAAAACAACAAACTTAACAAACGAGGCTATATTGACGGATTATGTTGAGCAGTTTCAGCCGCAAAAACGGCATATTATTCCGTCTGATTTTTCTTTTGAGAACACCGGAATTGAAAAATTGGATGAAATTAGAAATGAATTCCTGTCCATAGAAACAGAGTTCCAGAAAAAGGAAGTATTTTTATCCCTATCAAACTCATGATTAGCATACTAGGACCCACGGCTACTGGGAAAACCCGTTTGGCAGCTTTACTGGCAAATGCGATTGGTGGAGAAATCATTTCTGCCGATTCCAGACAAGTATATAAGCACATGAACCTTGGGACAGGAAAGGATTATGAAGATTATGTAGTGAATGGAGTAAGGATTCCTTACCACTTAGTGGATATTGCCGAACCCGGAACCGAATTTAATATATTTGAATTCAAAAAAGAGGCTTTAAAAGCGATAAGAGAGATACGGGAAAGAGGAAAGGTGCCTATTTTATGCGGAGGCTCCGGAATGTACTTAGAATCGGTATTGGCCGATTATACTCTGTTGGATGTGCCTGAAAATAATGAGTTAAGGGAACAACTGAATCAAAAATCGGATAATGAGTTGAAAGATTTATTGTTAAGTTTTGCCCCTACACATAATATAACCGATTTTGAAACTCATGAGCGTTTAATCAGAGCCATCGAAATTAAGACCTTTTGTAACAAGGAAGGATTTCGAAATGAGTCTCTAATTCAGGATCAACCCATTTTTGGTATTGCCTTCCCCAGAGAGGAAGTTCGAAAACGCATCACCGAAAGGCTTGATGTACGTTTAAAATCGGGGATGCTGGAAGAAGTGCAGGCATTAATAAATTCGGGCGTTTCTGTCGAAATGTTACACCGCTATGGTTTAGAATATCGATGGATAACGCTGTATCTCCAAAATCAAATCAATTACCAAACCCTCTTCGAAAAACTGAATATTGCCATACATCAATTCTCTAAACGGCAAATGATCTGGTTTAGAAGAATGGAAAGAAAAGGATTTCATATTCAGTGGATTGATGGTCACTTGTCGGAAGAAGAAAAAATAGCATGCATACTTAAATGCATTAGTTAGCGGAAAAGCTAAAGTCCAGAAGTGGAATCACTGAAAGGAGTAAAATAGACGCTGAATGACTGTGAAAGTTTGACAAAAAGTATGAAAACAATTTCGTTAAGTTACTGACTAATGTTTGAAGAAATAAAAATAAAAATTTGGGGAACACAGCCCATTGCTAAGGTGACAAAAAAACAACTTAACAGACTGATAGCGAGAGAATTTTCACAAAATATTGAAACAGTAAAAAATAAGCTTTGCAAAGTTGAAAGTGACACCTTAAATGGGAAAAATCGAATTTCAGCGGCAGTCATTAAACTATCAAACAAAGAACTAAAATCGCTTGACCATTATATTGATATTGCAAATGCTGACTGTAGAGATGTTTTATCTCAAGCTGAATATCCAAAATGTACAAAGCTTGGTTTTAAAGAAGTTAACAATAAAGAAATTAAAAACATCTATATGGACGACTGGAGAGCGTATTCAAAATGGCTAAAGGACTAAGCAATGAGTAATCTTCGAAATTCTTCAGAATAATTGCTTTGTCTCGGTAATCCCAACTAATTCATCAGTTCATGCCGTCCTACTAATGAATAATTTTGGATGTAAGTTTCTTGACTATAATAGTATTTACTTAACTAACCTCTAGGGTGAAAAACGTATAAAAAAAACAGCCGAGAAATTCCCGGCTGTTTCAAATAATTTAAATTTTACTTAGAAAGCCCAACCTAAACGAATTGCTGGGTTGAAGTTAATTCCTAAGAAAGTAGATTTATCTCCAAGTGGATCAGTAGTGGTAGTAGTTACACCAGAAACCGTTTTAGTAATTGCAACATCTTTGTTAGAAGTACTTGAAAAACCTAAACCAATTTCAACACCCATAAATAAATGTTTGCTGATGTAATAATCAAAACCGGTTACAGCATTGAAAGAAATTGTAGTTGCACCAGGAGTAGTTAATGCAGCGGTTCCGTTAATGTTTGAACCACTGATATCCCAATTATTACCAACAGTACCACCGAAATTAGTGATAGTAGCACTTCTTGAGTCAAAACGAATTCCAAGTTCAGCACCAAAATAAGGTGATAATTTTTCCATATCGCCTACATGAATTTCGATACCAGGGGTAATTCCAAAACCAAAGTATTTGTTTTTGAATTCTTCAACAACAATAGGATTTGTAGTTCCAACATTGTATTGATTGCTCCAAGTATTATTTTGCATATTAAGCAAAAGACCAATTCTTAAGGCCATTTTGTCGTTAAAGAAGTATTTCCCTTTAAGCTCATTAATTGAGATAGGAGAGGTAGTGTTAGCAGGAACAAAATTAACTTCCATGCTAAGTCCACTGGAAGGTTTGAAATCTTGAGCATTTGCAAATGCAACTGCACCGAATACGATGAATAATGAAATGATTACTTTTTTCATAATTTTTAATTTTAGTTAATATTTGAAATTAATCGCTGCAAAAGTACACTATATAAGTGGCCGAATGCAAGTCTTTATACTTTAAAATTGTTAATACGATTGCAAGTATATAAATATCAATCGGTTAAGTTACTAAAGATTTAGTGTTTATAACTTTTTTGCTCTTCGGTTGTTAACATTGATAAAATATTTTTTTAGGACGATTTTATCTCAATAAAATTCATTCGAGTTTTTTTATATTTTCGCTCTTTTAGACAATTAATTAATTATTGAAATGAAAAGAATAATTGTATTTTTAATTATGATATCCACTCTTATCGTCCAAGGGACTGCTTATTCGCAAACAGGAGTGATAAAAGGAAAGATCACTAACAGCATTAACAACGAACCTATTCCATTTGCAAGTGTTGTGGTTCAAGGTACAAATTTGGGAGCCACTTCTGATGTTGGAGGTAATTATGAAATAAAAAACATATTTCCTGGAGTTTATAATACCATGGCAAGTATGTTGGGTTTTGAAAAAAAGTCTGACATGGAGGTTATGGTGAGCAATTCGAAACCCACGATTATCAATTTTCAATTAAAAGAAACCTTACAGGTTTTGAAAACGGTGGAAGTAAAAACCAATACTTTTGAGAAAAAAGAAGAAAGTCCTGTTTCGCTTCGGAGCATTGGTGTTACTGAAATTTCGCGCGACCCAGGTGGAAATCGTGATATTTCAAAAGTCATTCAAACCTTGCCCGGAGTCACCCCATCGGTCTCCTTCAGAAATGATATTTTAATTAGGGGCGGAGGGCCCAGTGAAAACAGATTTTTTTTGGATGGCATTGAAGTTCCCAACATCAATCATTTTGCTACTCAAGGGGCTTCCGGAGGACCGATTGGGATGATAAACATCGACTTTATTAAACAAGTCGACTTTTATTCCGCCGCTTTTCCGGCCAATAGAGGGAATGCACTCAGTTCAATTATGGAGTTTTCTTTAAAAGAAGGTCGATCTGATCGTTGGGGAGGGAATTTCACTCTGGGAACCAGCGACTTAGGGGTGACCCTTGAAGGGCCGGTTCATAAAAATGCTACCTTACTCACTTCTTATCGTCGTTCATACTTGCAGTACCTTTTCAGTTTGATTGGATTGCCATTTTTACCAACTTACAATGATTTTATCATTAAGTATAAATGGAAAATAGATCATAAAAACGAAATTACCTTAGTGGGAATGGGGGCGATTGATAACTTTAAGCTGAACACCAGTTTGCAAAATTCCGGAACCGAATTACAAAGGTACATCCTTAGTTATTTACCGGTTCAGGAACAATGGAATTACATGACCGGATTGAAGTATGTACATTACAGCAATAAAAGTTACACCACCCTGGCTTTGAGTAGAAACATGCTGAATAACGATCAGTCGAAATACCTGAATAATGATGCCAGTAAACCCGAAAATACCATCTTAAAATATAGCTCTCAGGAAATTGAGAACAAACTACGGCTTGAACGCACCAACTTATCTTCAGGATATAAAATCAATTACGGAGTAAATATGGAACTGGCGCAGTATAGCAATTCGACATACAACATTATAGCATTACCGAGCCAAAAAGACACCGTGAATTACTCCTCTAAGCTTGATTTCTTAAAATGGGGTGTTTTTGGTCAAATCAGCAAGAGCTATTTCGACAACCGATTCGGCCTTTCTTTGGGAATTCGAGCGGATGCTAATAATTACTCAAATAATATGGATAAATTGATGGATCAGTTTTCACCTCGATTCTCAATTTCATATTCAATAACTTCCAAACTTTCGTTAAATGCCAATACGGGGATATACTAT
>CAZJBB010000133.1:0-8645 GCA_964543995.1 uncultured Bacteroidales bacterium | reverse complement strand
ATAATCTTTAAAACTAAGACTCTCAATTAATCTAAGTGCATTCATCGAAGAACCAAAAGCGGATACCAGAAATTTCAGTAAAGCAAACAGACGAAATGGATTGCAAGCGGAAATCATGGATGAGTAGATTGCAATAATAGAAAACTAAAAATGAAGCTAAAGCAAAGTAAGAATGAATAGCATTTTTACTAACTTTACCCTCTAATCTTCTTAAATGCTTTAATAACCCCACTTTTTCATTGTAGCATATCCCAAATAAAAAAGAGCATCGTTTATTAAACGTTACCCTAAATCTAAAGTCTAACCCATAAACTTCATGAAACTTATCAAAATCCTCCCTATCCTATTTCTATTTATTTGCACTCAAACATTCTCTCAAGCACCTTTTGTTAAAGGCAAAATCATAGACAATAAGGATCAAACGACCCTTGTGGGTGCTTCAGCAGTATTGCTCAGGGTTTCCGATTCAACCATGTACAAAGGAAGCAATACCAACTTAAATGGCAATTTCGTTATCAGTAATATTGCCGAAGGAAACTATATTTTAAAGATTACTTTTCTGGGATATAGAAATTATTTTAAAAACATCAGTGTTCCATCCACAGGGCTTGATTTGGGCAACATCAAACTTAAGGGAAAATCGATGAATTTGAATGCGGTAAACATTCAAGAAAAATTACCGCCGGTGACCCAAAAAGAAGACACTGCCACCTTTAATGCCGGCGCTTATAAAACCAATGTTGATGCCTCAGCCGAGGATTTAGTGACCAAAATGCCCGGAATTACCTCCCAAAACGGAACCGTAAAAGCACAAGGCGAAAACGTTCAGCAGGTTTTGGTCGACGGGAAACCCTTTTTCGGCGATGACCCCAATGCTGTACTTAAAAATATTCCGGCAGAAATCATAGACAAGATACAAGTATTCGACAAAAAAAGCGATCAGGCTCAGTTCACCGGAATAGATGATGAAAATACGACTAAGACCATGAATATCATTACCAAGCCCAAATTTCGTAATGGCACATTCGGCAAGGTATATGGAGGTTATACAGATAGCGATATGTACAAATTGGGAGGAAACCTCAATATCTTTCACGATACACGAAGAATTACCATTTTAGCCCAGTCAAATGACATCAATGAACAAAACTTTTCGTCCGAAGATTTATTAGGGGTTAGCTCCGGTGGCAATCGTTCTTTTGGAAATTCGGGCAGCAGAAGACCTCCTCGCGGGGGAAGCCCGGGGGGAAGTGCTGGTGGATACACCGGAGGTGGAAGTGCTTCAAACTTTTTGGTAAGTCAGCAAAATGGCATCTCTAAAGTACATTCCTTTGGTCTGAATTATTCCGATAAATGGGGGAAAAACATTGATGTCACTGCCAGCTATTTTTTCAACATGAGCCACAATACACAAATCAGCGATATTTTTCGGCAGTATGTTTCTCCGGTGGATTCCGGCATGAACTATACCGAAAAAAACACTTCCATCACCGACAATACCAATCACCGAATCAATCTCAAACTGGAATATAAAATGGACACCTTAAATTCCATTCTTTTCCAGCCCAAACTCTCCATTCAGCAAAATAAAAGCAACAGCGATGTGAATGGGAGTAACGTATTAAGAGACACCTTATTAAACTCCTCTATTAACGACTATTCTTCCAATTTAAAAGGATACAATTTGACGGCTCCCATTTTGTTTAGGCATAAATTTTACAAAAAAGGGCGCACCTTTTCTTGGAGTATTACTCCGGGAATAAGTCAGAATCAAGGACCGGCTTTTCTGAACTCCACCAGTGACTATTATACCGATACCCTCCCTCCTATCATCGCCAATCAAAAGTCGGACTTGAATAAACAAACTTCTTCCATCAATTCAAATATCACTTATACTGAACCTATAGACAGTAACAGCTTAATACAGATCAATTATGGAGATAATTACAGCCTCAACAGTTCGGCAAAAGAAACATATAACCTAACAAGCGCAACAGGCATATATGACCAGCGGGACACCCTATTAAGCAACACTTTTAAAAGCACCTATTTTGCTCAAAATATGGGTTTAACATATCGCCTACAGAAAAAGAAACTCAATTTCTCCTTAGGTTTATCATATCAAAACGATCAACTGAAGAGTGACCAACAATGGCCATACATGACAAAAATTTTCGAAACTTTTCAAAGTATTTTACCCAATGCCAATCTCAGAATTAATTTCAGTCAAAAGAAGAACTTGAATATTTCTTATCGGGCGAATAACAATCCACCGAGTGTAGATCAACTCCAAAATGTGCTTAACAATAGCAATCCATTGCAGTTGAGCATAGGAAACCCCGATTTGAAGCAAGATTTTCAGCACAATATTACCCTAAGATATTCGGCCACCAATGCTGAAAAATCAAGCTTTTTCTTTGTGATGCTCGGGGCCAATATTATAGAAAATTATATTGGCAGCAGCACCTATATTGCCAGCAGCAATACATTGGTGGATGGCATTAATTTACTCAGTGGCACCCAATTGAAAAAACCGATAAATTTAAATGGTTATTACAGTTTGCGTTCGTTTATCGTATATGGAATTCCCATAAATCCGATTAAATGCAATTTGAACCTCAACCTATCGGGAAACTACAGCAGGACTCCTGGCTTAATCAACAACCAACTGAATTATGCTTCTGCACCTACGGTAGGTTTGGGCTTAAATTTAAGTTCCAACATCAGTCCTAAAATCGACTTTTCCATTGGCACCAATTCTACCCTAAATTATGTGGAAAACACCCTCCAAAAGCAGTTGAACAGCAATTATTTTAATCAGTCTTCTCAATTGAAAGCCAATTGGGTAATTTGGAAAGGCTTTTTATTGCATTCCGATGTAAGTCACCAATACAACACCGGCTTAAGTGCAAGTTACAACCAAAACTACTTGCTTTGGAATGGAGCCTTGGCATATAAATTCCTAAAAACCCAAAATGCAGAATTTCGTTTATCGGTTTTCGATATTCTTAACCAAAACAAAAGCATTACCCGAAACGTAAGCGACACTTATATAGAAGACACCCAAACCAACGTATTGCAGCGTTATGTTATGCTTACTTTTACTTTTAATATCAAATCATACATAAGCGGAGGTCAACCAACTGATAAACCTGGAAGACAGGATTAGAGCAGAAAAATATGATAATTTAGTTTAGGAAATATTCGATATTATTTCTATCCACAACCTTCATCTAATTTATGGATATCAAAGTTTTTGGGGATTGGAATTGTGCTTATAAAATGAATCCAATCTTTCTCAAGTTTTTCGATTGAGAATCCGTAAATTAAATCAAACTTATCAAATCCACTCTCCCATAATAATTTCATTTTTTCAACTCCATATTTCTCATAAAGGTATTTGAAAATTCCGGCACTTTGGATATAGGCAATAACGTCATTTTTTCTTGCCTGAAGATCGAAACTAAGAATTAAACTATCCAAAGGGAATAGCTGTTTTTGCTGAAGATAATATGCGTTTATAGCATACATAGGATTGTCATAAAAGCAGTTGTTATCCGTATAAGTTGCTCCCCCTTCGTCTAATAAACGACTATTTGTCAAACCCCAAACTTCATAAGAAATCAGGTGAAATATCTCATGCTTAAATTGAGGACGTATATTATGATTGTAAACGAAAAACACCAAATCATGCCCTTTTGCAGCACCTCCTTTAATTTTATAGCCCATCAACTGTTGCATTTCCTCTTTACTGTCAACTGCTAGTAAATATATTCCCCAGTCATAAGAGTTGATATTTAGTAAAGAAAGTATCCGGCTATATGCAATATCCAACTCTTGTTCCATTTCAATAAGATGATTTGCCGTATAAGAACTGTCTTTAAAATAGATTCTAAACGATTTATAGTTTATTGACGAAAAGGGGATGGAATCATTTCCAATAAAACCTAAAACATAGGAAGAAGGTTGCCTGAATACAACCGATTGAAAATTGCTCTTTTGAATAACTACCAAGAGGGAAAATATAGCCAATAAAAGGGTTTTCATTTTATCGTTTTAAATCACACAATATCATTTTATTATAAGGAGCTTAGAAAATGCTATTCTTTTCAGCTTGAAAACAAATGAGTTCTTGCTTTCAGAATATTTATGCAAAATTAAAAATACTTTATAAATCCTCAAAACTGGATTTATGATTACAATATACTTTCCATATAATTAAAGACCGTCTTTCAATTTAAATTGGAATACACATGACTGGTTTTCATTTCTCACAAAAAACTCTACAATTATACTAAATCATTAATCTTCATTTCAATTTACACCTTTTTCAGGTTGTTCAATACTAATATCGTAATAAACCTTCATTATTCATTGCTAATTCTTCATTCCAACAACCTCATTCCCAACGGACTTCATTTTTCTAAAAACTCATTCAATGCAACTTAAATTTAAAGAATCCCCTTCTTCGTAACCGGTGGAAATATACAATTTGTCTTTCCCATTGAGGAAAAGCGCTTTGCTAAGCAAATTTCGATTGATAATATCTTCCAGTGTGAGTGCAATATAAGCAATAGGGAACAGCCAATCGAGGAAAGTATAATCCGTTTCATCGTTTCGAATCAGCACATCCATATCGCTTAAAACCTTGACAATTCCGTAATTGTGTTCGGGTTCATACGTGGGTTCCAAAGCCCAATCGGTATTGTTTTTAGTGTATTTATCGGAACCCACCAAATAAATGGCATAATACTCCCTTTCATTTTCTTCATCCCAAATCTTGGTGATTCCTATCCAAATGGCTATCGTTTTTTTTGAAATGGGCGAAGCCGAAACAATTTGTTCTACCCAAGCAACCAGCTGCTCTTGTTCAGCAACAATATCCAACTGCCTTAAGGCACCCCAATAGGGCTTTGGTTTTACTTGCTCATGAAAATCGATGAGACGAGTCCAAGCCTCCTGTATCGAAAGCTTTTCAGTGTAAAGCTTTTCGAAATGATTCCAACTGTCTTTGTGCGAAAAATCCATACGAATTATTGTGTAAGAAATTTATTTCATCAAATGTACAAAATACAATTGATTCAAGTTAAGAACAATTTAATTATCGAACCTTTTAATTATTAGATTGTTGATGTCTATTAAGTATTTCAAATACACAAATAAATTTATTTATGAATGTAAAAATACGGAAATTATATACTTTTGAAACCGATATGAATATTTATGCAATTCGATAAATTAAGACATAAAACATGAACAATGCAATATTTAACTTTGATGAACCAAAGAACGAAAAGATATTAGAATACTGCCCCGGAAGCACAGAGACTCATTCGCTCATGAAAGAGCTTCATGAAATTCAATCCAAGGAAATTGAAATTCCACTCATTATCAATGGAAAAGAAGTAAGAACCGGAAAAACAGCAAAAGTAGTTATGCCGCACGATCATGGACATGCATTAGCAACCTATCACCTTGCCAGAGAAAAAGAAATCGATATGGCCATAAATGCTGCGAATGAAGCACATAAAATGTGGGCAAACATTGAATGGACAGTAAGGGCTTCAATTTTATTAAAAGCTGCCGAGTTAATTTCTACTAAATACAGATATTTAATCAATGCTGCCACCATGTTGGGTCAGAGTAAAAATGCCTATCAAGCAGAAATCGATTCTGCTTGCGAAACCATAGATTTTTTAAGATACAATGCCTACTTTGCTTCCCAAATTTATTCAGAGCAACCTAAGTCAGGATTCAATCAACTGAATAGAATGGAATTTCGACCGTTGGAAGGTTTTGTATTTACAGTATGTCCCTTCAATTTTACCGCCATTGCTTCCAATTTAAACATGTCACCGGTTTTAATGGGAAATACCACCCTTTGGAAGCCTGCCACTACAGCAATCCTTTCAAATTATCATTTGATGAAAATATTTCAAGAAGCAGGATTACCGGATGGTGTCATTAACTTCCTTCCCGGAAGCGGTGCATTAATTGGAGATATCGTTTTGTCTCATAAAGACTTAGGCGGAATACATTTCACCGGATCCAATGCTACTTTCAATTCATTATGGAGAAAAATCAGCCTAAACCTCGAAAACTATAAATCTTACCCAAGAATTGTTGGCGAAACCGGGGGGAAAGACTTTATTTTTGTTCATCCTTCAGCTAAACCTTTGGAAGTGGCTGTTGGAATCATCAGAGGCGCATTTGAATATCAAGGACAAAAATGTTCTGCTGCATCTAGAGGATATATCCCAAAATCTTTATGGAAGCAAATAAAAGCGCACTTACTTGAAATGACTTCTGAAATAAAAATGGGTGATGTCAGGGATTTCAGAAATTTCGTTAATGCCGTAATTGATGAAAAAGCATTTGATACGATAATGGGCTATATTGATTTTACAAAAAACTCCACTGAAGCTAACATTATTGCCGGTGGTAAGGGAGATAAAACCAAGGGATATTACATTGAACCCACCCTTATTGAAACCACGAAACCAAATTATAAAACCATGGAGGAAGAAATATTTGGACCTGTCATGACCATTTTTGTATATGAGGATAAAGATTACGAAAAGACTTTACAGCTTTGCGATGAAACCTCTCCATACGGTCTCACAGGAGCCATATTTTCGCAAGACAGAATCGCTGTAGCGGACGCATGCAATAAGCTACAATATGCTGCCGGAAACTTCTACATTAACGACAAGCCTACCGGTGCCATGGTGGGCATGCAACCTTTTGGCGGGGCACGTTCTTCCGGTACCAATGATAAAGCAGGTGGAAATCTTAATCTTTATCGATGGGTTAGCCCACGTACCATTAAAGAAACTTTTGCTCCGGCTACGCATTTTAAATACCCCTATATGGGATAGAAGTGCAGTGCTATTAAAGAAAAAGCAAAAACACCTCAATATAAATTCAATTTCTAAAACAAAACTTATTAGACTAAAACAACATGGAAAAAGAAAACATCAATAGAATATTAAAACGCTTTGGCATTCAAGAAATAAACCATGGCGTTACCACAGGAACCATTTGGCCTGAAACCAAAGGAGAGATTACTTCCAGTTCCTCCCCTATCGACCATATTGAAATTGCAAAAGTCAGAAATGCAACTATAGCGGATTATGAAATGGTAGTAAAGAAGGCAGAAGAAGCTTTTGCCTTCTGGAAAAATTATCCTGCCCCTCGTAGAGGTGAAATTGTTAGACAAATTGGAATCGCCCTCAGGGAAGCAAAAGAGGATTTGGGTTACCTGGTGTCGTTAGAAATGGGAAAAGTATATGAAGAAGGTTTGGGTGAGGTTCAAGAGATGATTGATATATGCGATTTTGCGGTTGGACAGTCGCGTTTGCTAAACGGGTTCACCATGCATTCCGAAAGAAGGGAACACCGTATGTATGACCAGTACCATCCCTTAGGAATCATTGGATTAATTACTTCATTCAACTTCCCTGTGGCGGTTTGGGCATGGAATTCCATGTTGGCAGCGGTTTGTGGTGATGTGGTTATTTGGAAACCCAGTTCAAAAACACCCATTTGTGCTATAGCAACCCAACACATTATCTCAAAGGTACTTAAAGACCATTGTTTACCCGAAGGCATTTTCAATATGATTATTGCAAAATCTAGCGTATTGGGAGACAATTTCGTGGAAGATGCAAGGATTCCCATGTTTTCAGTAACCGGCTCAACAAAAGTAGGCAAGCATATCTCTGAATTGGTTGGGAAAAGATTGGGCAAAACCATCATGGAGTTAGGTGGCAATAATGCAGTGATTGTTTCCGATTCAGCCGACCTTGACATGGCAATTATGTCAACTGTGTTTGGAGCCGTGGGAACCTGTGGACAAAGATGTACCTCCACCCGCAGAATTATAGTACAAGAAAACGTGTACGATGAAGTAAAATCAAGACTCATACATGCTTACCAGCAAATATCTGACAAAATAGGAAATCCATTGGATGAAAATAATCTGGTAGGCCCACTAATTGATTCATCATCGGTTAATGCATTTATTCATGCAATAGAAGAAGTGCAAAAAGAAGGAGGAAAGATATTATTTGGAGGTACAGTATTGAGTGGCGAAAAATACCCTTCAGGAAATTATGTGGTACCTGCATTGGCTGAAGCAGAAAATCATTACCACATTGTTCAAGAAGAGACCTTTGCCCCCATCTTATACCTCATTAAATACAGCACCATTGAAGAAGCCATTGCATTAAACAATGGAGTTCCTCAGGGTTTATCCTCTTCTATTTTTACTTTAAACATGAGAGAAGCCGAGAAGTTTCTTTCTGAGTCAGGTTCTGATTGTGGCATTGCCAATGTAAATTGTGGTACTTCCGGCGCAGAAATAGGGGGTGCTTTCGGTGGTGAAAAAGATACAGGTGGAGGTCGGGAGTCGGGATCCGATTCTTGGAAACAGTATATGCGTCGGCAAACCAACTCCATTAATTACAGCATGAAGTTGCCATTGGCACAAGGTATTAAGTTTGAGTTTTAATACTGTTTTAAGTTGCCTTAACACTTAAGCTACTCCGTTTTCTTTTGCTTTACTAATTATTTGAAGCTTTTGTTCTCCGGTAAAGGTTCGTTTTATCATTTGCATAAAATTATAGATTTTTATCTATAATCTC
>CAZJBB010000132.1:0-8665 GCA_964543995.1 uncultured Bacteroidales bacterium | reverse complement strand
CAGGACGTATGTCAGATAAGTACAATGCCAACATTTTATCATCCTTAGGTATGGGCATTATTGTAATAGGACTTTTCTTACTGGCATTTATTGATGAATCCACTCAAAACCTATATCTAATGATTGGGATGGTCGTTTTGGGTATGGGATTCGGCATTTTTTCTTCTCCCAATACCAATTCTATCATGAGCGCCGTTGAAAAACGCTATTTGGGGATTGCCTCTGCTACTGTGAGCACCATGCGACTGATTGGCCAAATGATGAGTATGGGCATCGCCACCTTAATTATTCATATATTTATCGGAGAAGCTAAAAATATTTCTGCCAATCGTTCCCTGTTTATGCAAAGCATTCACTTGGCTTTTATGCTGTTTGCTTTGCTTTGTACTTTGGGCGTTTTCGCTTCATTGGTGAGGAATAAGAAAGCCTAAGAAAAGAGGATTTTCTTTTGCTTAAATTGGAATCCAAATTAATTTTTTGAATCGGTATTATTGCTTTTATACTTATCTCCTGTATGAGAAAAATGAGGTCGGTTATTTAAATTGAAACCTAAGCAATTTCATTAACCGCTTTCTCAATTCTTTTGCAGCTTTCCTCCACACCCAAGCATTGAATAATAGCAGCTAGGTCGGGGCCACTGGAGGAACCCACCAATGAAATTCGTATGGCATTCATCACCATGCCCATATTCAACTGGCGTTCGGCAATATAATCATGTAATTTGTCCTTCATTTCAATAGCATTCAACCCCTTCAGGGTTTGAATGAAAGGAATCATGGTTTTTAAAATTTCACTTGCGCCGGTTTTCCATTTGTCTTTCACCGATTTGGCATCGAAAACCTCCGGGGCTTGGAAAAAGAAAGCGGTTTTGTCCCAAATCTCCGTTAGTAAATGTATACGGTCTTTTACCAATTCACAAATGGTTTGTATTTTGTTTTGAGAGGCTTCGATATTCTTTTCTGCCAAAACGAATGATAAAGTCTCAGTCAATACCGAGATATCAGCGTGTTGAATATACTGGTGGTTGAACCATCGAGCTTTTTCAGGATCAAATTTAGCGCCTGATTTGCCCACTCTATCAATAGTGAAAACATCTATGAGTTCATTCATACTGAAAAGCTCTTTCTCTGTGCCTGGATTCCATCCCAAAAACACCAGCATGTTGATAAAGGCATCAGGCAAATATCCACCTTCTCTGTAGCCCGAAGAAATATCTCCGCTAAAAGGATCTGTCCATTGCAAAGGAAAAACAGGGAAGCCCATTCGGTCGCCATCTCTTTTGCTGAGTTTTCCATTGCCTTCCGGTTTCAAGATTAAGGGTAGGTGAGCAAAATCCGGCATACTGTTCTCCCAACCCAAATACCTATAAAGTAGCACATGAAGCGGAGCCGATGGCAACCATTCCTCTCCACGAATGACATGGGAGATTTCCATCAAATGGTCGTCAACAACATTGGCTAAATGATAGGTAGGCATACCATCCGATTTAAACAATACCTTATCGTCCAACAATGAAGATTGAAAATGCACTTTGCCTCGTATGAGGTCGTTCACTTCAATGGTTTCATTTTCAGGAATATGGATGCGAATTACATAAGCACTTCCGGAATCAATCAGGGCTTTGGTTTCACTTTCTGTAAGGGTGAGTGAATTTTTAAGTTTTTTCCGGGTCTCGGCAGTGTATTGAAAGGTTTTCTTTTCGGCTTCAAATTGTTTTCTAATGGTTTCCAGCTCTTCTGCGGTGTCAAAAGCATAATAAGCAAATCCTTTTTCAATTAAGAAATCGGCATATTGGCGATACATTTCCTTGCGTTCCGATTGACGATAAGGTGCAAACTTTCCTCCCTTTCCAACCCCTTCGTTAAATTCAATGCCGCACCATTTTAGCGATTCGATAATATAATCTTCTGCTCCGGGCACAAAACGCCCCTGGTCGGTATCTTCTATTCGAAGAATGAAATCGCCTCCATGTTTTTTGGCAAAAAGATAGTTGTACAAAGCAGTACGCACGCCTCCAATATGAAGCGGGCCGGTAGGACTGGGCGCAAAACGCACCCTTATGGCTTTTGTTTGCATAGAATTTGAATAAAATGAGTTTGCAAAAGTACGAATAAGAGTAACAACTTAGAAGTAATGGTTTTTCGAAAACTTCAAGATAGAAGGAACGATCTATTTTCTCTCCTTCGATATACTGGCATTCCATCACCAGATAACATTTCGTGCTTTCCGAATCAAAAATCTTCTTATCATGTGCTTTTTCATGGAAGCTTGGGAAATATTAAAAATGGATTAACTTTGTTTTTACTTTATTCCTTCAAAAATGAAAAGAATTTTTCTCCTTTTTGCCTTAGCGGTTTTGTGCATTTCCTGCAATAAAACAAAAACACTGCTTTCATGGGGAACCACCGACCTTAATTCCGGATGGAAATTCAAACAGGAGGGTGAGACAAAATGGATGCCGGCAATCATTCCTGGGACTGTGCATACCGATTTGCTTGCCAATAATAAGATTGAAGATCCCTTTTACAGAACCAATGAACATACATTGCAATGGATAGATAAAAAAAACTGGGTGTATGAAACTTCTGTAAATATTGACCAAAAGGGCATGCAAAACGAACATGTTGCATTGATTTTTAAAGGGTTGGATACTTACTGTGATATCTATATCAACGATTCTTTATTACTCCACACCGATAATATGTTCAGGGAATGGAATGTAGAATGCAAACCTTACTTGAAAGTGGGGAAGAATAAGATAAAGGTTTACTTTCACTCACCCATTACCGAAGGACTTAAATCCTTACAACAATTGGGATATGCATTACCTGCCGATAACGATCAAAGTGAAAACGGGGAAATGGGGAATCAGAAAGTAAGTCCTTTTACCCGAAAGGCGGCTTATCATTATGGTTGGGACTGGGGACCGAGGTTTGTCACTTCAGGGATTTGGCGACCCGTGTATTTTCAGGTTTGGAACCAAGCGAAAATCAATCACCTTCAATGGCTTCAGGAAAAAGTAACCCCCGAAAGTGCCTTGATTAAAGGAATCATCGAAATACAATCTGATTATCAGGGCCCCGCCACAGTAGAGCTAAGTTGTAAAAACGATGCACATATTAAAGCCTCTGCACAAATTAAGCTCACTCCGGGAATTTGTCATGCAGCGGTTGAATTGAGCATACCCAATCCCAAGTTATGGTGGAGTAACGGATTGGGTGAAGCCTATTTGTACCCTTTGCAGGCAACACTCAAAATAGGCGATAGGGTTTTGGATTCCACAAATACAAAAGTAGGAATTCGAACCCTTAAAGTGGTGCAAAAACCCGACTCCCTTGGGAAGAGTTTTTATATAGAACTCAACGGAAAACCCGTTTTCATGAAAGGCGCCAACTACATTCCCAACG
The DNA here is from genome assembly GCA_964543995.1 of uncultured Bacteroidales bacterium. GTDB lineage: Bacteria > Bacteroidota > Bacteroidia > Bacteroidales > CAIXTV01 > CAIXTV01. The sequence continues at coordinate 5,258 of CAZJBB010000132.1, read as the reverse complement.
ACAACTTTCTTCCAAGGGTAAGCAATGCTGATTACGAAAAAGTGGTGCAATCGGCTTATGATACCCACATGAATATGCTCAGGGTTTGGGGTGGCGGTATATACGAAAACGATGTTTTTTACGATTTGTGCGACCAATACGGCATATTGGTTTGGCAAGATTTTATGTTTTCTTGCAGCATGTATCCCGGCGACAGCGCTTTTCTACAAAATGTGAAACAAGAAGTCATTGACAATATTCAACGACTGAGAAACCATCCTTGTTTGGCGCTATGGTGTGGAAATAATGAAATTGACATTGCCTGGCGTCAAAACGACGAAAAGGGTGGATGGGGATGGAAAGAAAAATTCACACCTCAACAAAGAAAGGCCACATGGCAAGCTTATGACACCCTTTTTTATAAGCTCTTACCCTCATTGGTGAGTGCTTATGATTCGAGCCGGTTTTACTGGCCTTCCTCTCCTTTAGCCGCTTGGAATCAGCATTCGGACTTTGCTGCGCATTCCGGTGATATACATTATTGGGACGTTTGGTGGGGACAAAAGCCTTTTTCGGAATACACAAACCATATCGGTCGTTTTATGAGTGAATACGGTTTTCAATCTTTTCCGGAATTTAATACCGTGAAATCCTACACCATTCCTTCGGATTACGACATTTTCTCTGAGGTGATGAAAGCCCACCAACGATCCAGCATAGGCAACGGAACCATACAGCGATATATGGAATGGTATTACCAAGTGCCCAAGGATTTTTCGCAATACTTATACGTTGGGCAATTACTCCAAGCAGAAGGCATTAAAATAGCGGTGGAAGCCCACCGTAGGGCCATGCCTTACAATATGGGATCTTTGTTTTGGCAAATTAACGATTGCTGGCCGGTAGCCTCTTGGAGCAGTATCGATTATTATCACCGATGGAAAGCCCAGCAATACTTTGTGAAAAAAGCCAATGCCCCCGTGCTGATTTCTCCTGTTTTAGACAGTACCCACCTCAATGTATTTGTTGTTAACGATGAACAGAAAAACATCAACGCCCAAATAAACATCAAAATCATCGATTTTTATGGAAAAATACGGTTTTCGAAATCCATTCCTGTTGAAATCCAAGCCAATAGCAGTAAGCTGTGTCTTACCGAAAAAATCCAAGCCTTGGTTTCTGCTTCAGATTATAAACATGTTTTACTGTATGCTGAGGTAATCAGTGGTGCTGATACCCTCTCAAACAACATCCAGTATTTTCTTCCTCCCAAATCATTGGATTTACCCAAATCGGATATTCAAAAAGCAATCAAAAAAGAAAAAACCGGATTTGTATTGGAATTATTCTCGAATCATCTGATAAAGAACCTATATCTTAGCTTGGACAATTTGCAAGGAACCTTTAGCGACAATTACTTCGATATGCTACCGGGGCAAACCTATGTGATTCATTTTAAGACGGATATAGCTTGCAGCCTCAAAGCTTTCGAGCAAGCCTTAACCATCCTCAACCTGAACGAAATTTCAGTAGTTAAATAGGAGCTGTACATTACGATTAATTATACTCCATTAAATAAGAAGCGTTAAGGTAATACGCTCTTCGAAATGATGTCATGCATTGACGGAATGCTTGCTGCACACTTCCGAATGGCAGCTGACGCTTTCGAAATGAAGGCGTGCGCTGACTGAATGCTTGCTGCACTCTTCTGAATGGCATCTAACACTTTCAAAATGAAGGCGTGCGCTGACTGAATGCTTGCTGCACTCTTCTGAATGGCAGCTGACACTTTCAAAATGAAGGAGTGCACTGACTGAATGCTTGCTGAACTCTTCTAAATGGCATCTGACACTTTCGAAAAGAAGGCGTGCCCCGTTTGGCGTAGCATCCGCTACGTCAAAGCATCATGTAGCATTTGCTACTCTTTGGCTATGGCTAGAAGAAACCCCAATCGGCTTAAGCTCTAGCCTAAGTGGTATTAGCGATCGTCCTGCTCAAGATATTAGATTTTCATCAATTTACTTCGCAAAACCATAGTGCATTTGTGTACCCATGTCCGCTCGGAAGGCTGAGTAATTTGTAATGCCTTACGAACCAATTCATTTAAATTTTACAGTAGTTGGAAATTTGTCTTAGTCGTTTTGTAAAGACCCTATTAAATCACGGAGTTTTTTGTCGGAAATAGCAGCGGTTTCGCTTTTATCATAAATAGAAATAAGATTTACTCTTATGAGTTCTCCTTCTTTATCAACCCACCCAATGATTTCTGTATCAAGATAACTTATAACTCTTAAACCACCGCTTTTACCTTTGTTTTTGCTTTTAATTGCAAGTCGGATTTTATAAGTGTTATGTCCTAAAGGGATTCCCAAATAGGGGTTTTCAGTCAATTCACGCTCTAAAACCAAGAGTTCTTTACTGATGGAGTGAAACTTTTTAAGTAAAGGTTTCGCCTGCCGCTTAAAACTTTTCGAAACATTAACGATTACTTTCATTCAAAAAATCAGAAAGTGTTTGTAATGTTTGGCCTTTTTTCTTAGAAGCTTTAACCTCATTTACCCCTTCTTGAATCGCCAAAATAACTTTTAATTTATTCTGAATCTTATGATAATCCTCATTCATTTTTTCCCAAGCTTCAAGGGGAATAATTACCGAGGTTTTTACACCTAAGTCATTTACAATATATTGCATCGCCTTGTGTGATTAAAATATGTTTTACAAAATTAGCTAATTATCATTTCTTAAACAAAAGATTTCAAAATATGTCTCAAGCCCCAGTTTGGCGTAGCATCCGCTACGTCAAAGCATCATGTAGCATTTGCTACTCTTTGGCTATGGCTAAAAGAAACCCAAAAGGAATGCAGAGCAGTATAGCTGCGATATCTTAGTCATCTCTATGCCATCCCAATTTTTCCATCTTCTACTCAGCTACCTATCATTTTACATATTATCCAACAACCGTATTTCTTTTTATGTAATTTTGATTTTCCAACCTTGGGTTTCTATATGTGGTTAAAAAGAATTTTTGCGATTTGTTTTCTTTTCATATCAGGCATGGCTGTGGGTCAAAACTTGGATTTCTTTATTCAACAAGGACTACAGAATAGCCCCTTACTCAAAGACTTTCAGAATCAAATGAGCAACTCTACCTTGGACAGCTTATTGACCCAAGCAGACCAAAAACCTCATGTGGATGGAAGTGCGCAATTCCTGTTTCAGCCCTATACCGAACACCTTGGATATGACAATGCCATCACCAATGGCGGCAATTACAGTGCTTTGGTTAGCGTTTCTCAGGTGATTTTCAACCGGGCGGTACTCAAAGCAAAATACCGAGATGTTAACCTTCAAAAACAATCTGTTGCCAATTCTTATAAGATTACAGCGCATGACCTGAGAAAAATCATCACCTCCTCTTACCTTACCGCTTTTGCCGACTTTTATGAAATGGAGTTTTCGAATTCTTTTTTAAAAGTGATGACTCAACAAAAAGAAATTTTGAAAGAACTTGCCGAAAAAGGGGTTTATAAACAAACCGATTATTTGGCTTTTCTGTTGGAAATTCAAAATCAGGAACTTCAGGTTCTGCAACTCTCCAATCAATACAATAAAGATTTGCATGCCTTACGTCAGGTTTGTGGCATTCATGACACTCAAAAATATGTGTTGGTGTATCCCTTGCTCACTAAAATGAATGCGGTAAACTTGAACAATACCCTTCAAATGAATCAATTTCGCTTAGATAGTTTGAAAATTCAGAACCAAAAAGACCTCGTGGACACAAAATACCATCCTACCCTTAGCTGGTTTGCCGATGTCGGGTTTTTAAGCAGCGATATGGCGCTGTATAAATATCCGGGTTGTAGTGTCGGACTGAATCTGAATCTTCATCTTTATGACGGAAACCAGCGCCGCTTGAATTCCCAAAAAGCCGGACTGCTGGAAAATACACGTAGCTATTATGTAGAGACTTATAAAAAGCAATATCAGGAGCAACTGGATCAGTTAAACGAAATACTCACCGCCAATGTGGTTTTGGAGGAACAACTCAAAAAACAACAATCTACGGCCAATGAATTACTGGAAATGCTGAAGATGCAATTGAATATGGGAAACATTTCTATTCTCGATTTGATTAATGCACTTAAAAATTACCTGAGCGTTAACCACAATTTGCATCAGCTTCAAATAAACTCTTTACAAGCGATGAATGAATACAATTATTTAATGCTGGAATAAAGATTTCACAAAGAACATGAATATGAAAAAACGTCCCCTTTTCTTTTTCTCTCTCTTTTTATTGATTTGGATGTTGGTAGCAAGTTGTCATCCAACAACAAAAGAAGAAAGCGAAACTAAGTCAGGCACTCCGGTAAGCATTTGTAATATCGGGAAAGAAGCCTTAACCGATTATATTGAACTGAATGCCGTTTCATCTTACCTAAAAAAGAACAGCATCAAAGCAAGCATTTCCGGTATTATTGAAGATGCGGAGCTGAATATAGGCGATAAAGTAGAAAAAGGGCAAGTGTTGTACGCCATTAAAACCAAAGAAGCCAACGCTTTAACCGTAAAAAGCATGGCGTCTGATACCAACTTTAATGTGAAAGGAATCATAAAAATTGTTTCCCCAAAAACGGGGGTGATCAGCTCCATGGCACACCAAAAAGGGGATTATGTGTTAGATGGTGACGAATTGGCTGTGGTGGCTGAACAAAGCAGCTTGGTATTTTTAATGCAATTGCCTTTCGAAATGAAAAACTTTGTGAAAGCAGGTCAATCTTGTCAGGTAATGCTCCCCGATAATGTGATTATTGATGCTCGCATTCAATCGAACTTACCCATTATGGACATGGCCTCTCAAACGCAAAACTTGGTGGTAAAACTTGCTTCAAATTCGGGGATTCCTGAAAATTTGGTAGCCATGATTCGCATTCCGAAAAGCGTGAAAGCTCAATCGCAAACCCTGCCCAAAGAATGCGTTTTAACCAACGAAACCCAAACCGAATTTTGGGTGATGAAGCTCATAAACGATTCTACTGCTGTGAAAATTCCCATAAAAAAAGGCATTGCTTCATCCAACAAAGTAGAAATTTTAGCTCCTGAATTCAATGCAAAAGACAACATTCTACTCACCGGAAATTATGGATTGGAAGATACGGCAAAAGTGATCTTAATAAAGAAATGATGAAGCATCTTTTTCATTCATACAAACACCCTATTTCCTTGCTAAGATCGGAAGAGCACACGTCTGAACTCCAGTCACCTGAAGCTATCTC
>CAZJBB010000131.1:0-8768 GCA_964543995.1 uncultured Bacteroidales bacterium | reverse complement strand
AAGCAGAAGACGGCATACGAGATGGCTTCAGGTGACTGGAGTTCAGACGTGTGCGCTGCCGAACTAAAGTAGCTTCCGTTTCGCCCCAGCCTCCTAAAATCATAAAATGGGCAAAATACACTCCTGCTTTATTGCAATATTCTGAGCTTTTAATGACATCTTCCACTGTAAAATGCTTCCCATAATTAAGCAATTGAGTATCAGACAAGGATTCGGTTCCAAATTCAATATGCTTTAATCCTGATTTTTTCATCAGATGCAATAAATCCTGATTTAAATTGTAAGGCGAGAAGTAGGCACCCCAATGAATTTTTATTCCCGATTGAATAATTTTTTCTGCCAACTCAATATTGTAAGCATTATTCATATTAAATACAGAATCCGTAAAGAAAACATAATTGATTTTCTTCTCTTTATACAATCGAACTAAGGTTTCCACCACCAAATCAACGTTAAGCATCCGGACTTTCTTCCCTTCAATTAAAGGATAAGTGCAATAAATACATTTGTATGGGCAACCTCTTTTGGTTTGTAAACTAAGCATTCCTGATTGATCCCAATAATAGTCAATCAGATCTTCAGATAAATGCAAATCCAAGTTCTTAAGAAAATTAGAACGGCTGTTGATTTTAATATTTTGATGATCCTGATATACCAACCCTTCAATTTCGCAAAAAGGCGTTTTTTCTTCTAAAGAATGAATGAGTTGCACCATGCTTTCCTCTCCTTCACCGGTGATGGCAAAATCCGGTTTAAGCTCTTGATACAAAAGTTCAGGAAAGATAGAAAATCCGGCCCCACCCATAATGACAACGCTTTGGGAATTTTCCCTTATTGTTTTCATGATATCAACATACCCCTGAATAAAACTGGTCTTCTTTTGGGAGTCAATATCATCAATATTCCTTAAGGAAATAGCAATGTAATCGGGATGAAATTCACGTATTGTTTTTGGGAGATCATTTAACTCTCCAAGATTAAAATCAAAAACCTTGAATTCGGTATCGGGTAATTTCTTATCCAAATAAGTCATTAAATAGGAAATCCCTAAGGGATACACCGGATAAGGCTTAATATGGATGTTGGCAGATATGAATAGTATTTTTCTATGCGTCATTTGGATTCAGTTTGCCAGAATTTATAATAATTAAACCACTGATAAGGGTATAATGTTATCATTTTTTCTAATTCATTTATGTAATTACGCAGCACATGCATAGGTTCAACTTTTTGAGATTCAATCATGTTCAACGTTCTAATATTTTCACTTGCATATAACCTATACACTTTGTTATTGTGTTTCATTCCGAAAATACAAAAAGTCGGGAAATTAAACTTTGCCGCCAACTGAAAAGTACTCAAAGGAAATAAAGCAGGTCGATTAAAAAAAGTTCCTAAAGTCGTCTTTCCTCCTTCCATATATCTATCGCCTTGAATAAAAACGACTTCATTGTTTTTAAGGGCATTGTGTATTTCAAAAATATGCGTCATATCCTCTTTTAAGAAAATTGGATTCAACTCTATTTCTATCTTTTTCAATCCTTGAACTTGAAGTATATATTTTTTAATTTTTTCATTCTCTGCATCAAGAAATACCACATTAATTTTCTTGCAGTTAAAGTTTTTCATCAGGTAATTGGCCACTTCCCAATTCCCGATGTGAGCACCAATTAAAATGACACTTTCGCCGGCATGTATTGTTTTTTCAATGGAATCGGTATTAATAAATTCATATTGAAAGGAATGCTTCAGCCCACTAAACATCAACATTCTATCCAGTAAAGTTTGCCCAAAGCTGTAATAATTCTTATAAACTCCTAATATTGAACTTAATGCGCTTTTTTTATGAATATTTCTAAAATACCAATAGATGGATTTAAATGCATTTGGAGAGAAGATGCTAAAGTAAAAAGCTACAAATTTCAGCACGAAATAAGCAAAAGAAATCGGTAGGGTTTTAAGGAGAAGTACAAATATTTTATACCCTAATAAATTCCCTCTTGTTTTACCTCTCCAATTCGACATTAGTAAGGGACGTTTAAGCGAGCACAAATATAATGATAGAACTCATCTAAGGTTTTTACCAAAGCCAATTCTTCTCCCTTCACTTTAAAGCCAAAGGTTTTTTCAATAATAACAATAATATCAACAAAGTCAAGGCTGTCAATACCTAAAGAGGACTTTAAATTCGCCTCAGGTTGAAGCTGTGCTTCTTCAAGCTCAAATTCTTCAATTAAAAAACCGTTGATTTTTTGTATAATTTCTTCTTTCTGCATGTAATTTACAATATTATATTTTTTTAATGATTATGGAAGAATTGGTACCACCAAACCCAAAAGAGTTGGATAAAATGGTTTTGACCGGGGCATCCATCGCAGACGAATTAATTTTCAATTTCGCGGAATACTCGTCCGGATTTTGGAAGTTTATATTTGGAGCAATAAAGTTGTGTTGCATCATTAATAATGAATAGACGACCTCACTGGCTCCGGCCATCCAGCATTCGTGACCGGTCATGGATTTAGTTGAACTTACCCATGGCTTAGCACTACCAAAGAGTTCATTGATGGCAATGGCTTCATTCATATCTCCATTTGGGGTGGAAGTAGCATGGGCATTTATATAATCAATGTCATCTACCGTCAATTTGGCTTCTTTAAGCGCTTTATCCATGGATCTAACCAACCCTTTAACATTCGACTGTGAAATATGGTCGCCATTGGATGAAAATCCATAACCCACCATTTCCCCTAAAATATTTGCACCTCTTTTTACTGCCGATTCATAACTTTCGAGAACAAGAGTAGCTGCTCCACCACTTGGAACCAAACCATCTCGATCTTTATCGAATGGGCGCGAAGCCAATTCCGGATGACTTTCCTTGGAGGAGAACGCACTCAAAGCATCAAAGCTCATCATCGAAAATATATTCAGTTCTTGAGCTCCACCACAAATAACACAATCTTGTAAGCCATTTTTGATAAACAAATATCCAAGTCCCAATGAATGAGAACCACTGGCACAGGCACCACTAACTGTAAAGTTAATCCCTTTTAATTTAAATATTACTGAGAGATTCATCGAAACCGTAGAGTTCATTGATTGGAAAATAAAACCGGAACCCAACATCAAATTGTCTTTCTTTTCTCTGGCAATATCTACAGCTTCAATGGTAGGTTCAGAAGAACTATCATTCCCATAAATGATTCCAATTTCATTATTTTCAAGAAAATGGTCATCAATGCCTGCGTTTTTTAAAGCTTCAATAGTTGCCAAGTAGGCATATTCCCCTTGCTCAGGAATTCCGACCCTCATTCTTCTGTCCAACAATCCTTTCAAGTTAGGCCTTGCAACATGCCCTGTTAGCGCCGATCGATATCCGAACTCCTTTCTACTGGGATCGTAAATGATTCCAGATTTACCTTTAAAAAGTGAGTCTTTAACTTCTGCTAAATTTTCACCAATGCAAGAATAAATTCCGGCTCCTGTAATGACAACCCTCTTTTCCATTAAGTATACAGTCCTCCATTAATTGAAATTACTTCTCCTGTGATATAGGATGCTTTGTCAGATGCTAAAAAAGCAACCACTTCACTCACCTCTTCCGGTTTTCCAAATCTATCCATGGGAATCATCGTTTTTAAGGATTTTTCATCCAAATCCTTCGTCATATCACTTCGAATATACCCTGGAGCAACCGCATTTACCGTAACGTTTTTCTTTCCAACTTCCTGAGCAAGTGCTTTGGTTGCACCAATAACAGCCGCTTTTGCAGCTGAGTAATTCACTTGACCCGGCAATCCTTTGATTCCGGAAAGGGAAACCACATTGATGATTCTACCCTTTCGGTTTACCAACATGTTTTTAATTAATTTACGACTCACGTAAAAAAAACTATTTAGATTGGTATTCACCACATCAAACCATTCTTCATCTTTCATCCACATCAATAAGCCGTCTTTGCGAATCCCTGCATTATTGACTAATACTTCTATAAACCCATCCGGATTTTCATCCATCCATCCACCCAACACTGTCTCAACCATTTCTGCATTTGAAACATCAAACTTTAAAAGACTTGCCTGATTTCCCTCTGCCAAAATTTGCTGTAAAGTGGCATTTGCTTCTTCATCATTGCTTACATAATTGATTAAGATATGGTATTGCATTCTACTTAAAGACAAGCAAATAGCCCTCCCTATTCCTCTGGATCCTCCTGTTACTAAAGCATATTTCATAATTCCAAATTTACACCTTCATTATTTGATGTTCAATTCATTGTATTTTGATCTATTATCAACCCATATAAACATACTCATTAGGAAAATGTTTGTATGCACAATTATTGAAGTTGGCAAAGGTAACAAAATTTTAAAATTATTATACTAAGAGTAAAAGGAAGGCAGGGAACAATACCCCCATTTTAAAGATTTTAAACTTCAAATATTTGAACTTAATTGAAGTCGAAACGAAATTTCTTTACTTTTGCCTTATAAACTTAAATCAAATTAATCATGACTGATCAAATCAGAAAAGTTCTTAGAGATTCGAAAGCAGCGCGATGGACCGCTTTACTTATTGTTTCTTTCACCATGTTTGCAGGATATTATTTGGCTGATGCCATGGCACCTTTACAAGAAATGCTTGAAAAGCAACTTGGATGGAGTAGTACTGAATATGGTTTCTTTACCAGTGCATACGGTTGGTTTAACGTTTTTCTGTTTTTTCTGATTATTGGGGGAATTATCTTAGATAAGAAAGGGATTCGCTTTACAGGAACTGGAGCAGCCGCCATTATGGTAGGGGGAACAGCTTTAAAATATTGGGCAATTTCCACCCATTCTTTAGATGGTGTTATGCTATTTGGCTGGAAAGCTCAAGTTATGCTGGCAGCAATAGGATATGCAATATTTGGAGTTGGGGTTGAAGTTGCCGGAGTAACCGTATCTAAAATTATCGTAAAATGGTTTAAAGGTCATGAAATGGCTTTTGCCATGGGATTGCAGGTGTCGATTGCTCGAATCGGTACTGGACTTGCCATTTCAACAGCTTTACCGGTTTCAGAAGTTTTTGGAAATGTGTCTGTTCCTGTTTTATTTGGGTTGGTATTATTATGCATTGGATTAATTGCCTTCATTATTTATAATATTTCTGATAAAAAACTCGACGTCTCACTTCACGCTGCAAACATGGCCAATGAAAGCTTTGTGGCTGAAGAAGAATTTAAAATGAAGGATATTTTCGACATACTTAAAAATAAAGGATGGTGGTATATTGCCATTCTATGCGTATTGTTTTACTCTGCCGTATTCCCCTTTCTAAAATATGCAACCAATCTGATGACGAACAAATTTGGAGTTTCGAACGATTGGGCCGGATTTATTCCCGGTATACTCCCTTTCGGTACCATCATTTTCACCCCATTCTTTGGCGGTATTTACGATAAAAAAGGAAAAGGAGCTACCATTATGATTATTGGTGCACTCATCATTATGGCTGTACATTTGCTATTTGCTGTACCATTCTTAAACCAATCCTTTATCGCATTTTTCCTTATGATTTTGCTTGGAATTGGGTTTTCACTGGTACCTTCAGCAATGTGGCCTTCCGTACCCAAAATTATTCCAGACCGTCAATTGGGTACAGCGTATGCCTTGATTTTCTGGGTACAGAATTGGGGTTTAATGGGTGTTCCATTATTAATTGGCTGGGTATTGGATAAATGGTGCATTATTGGTAAAACCGTTAAGCCTGATGGTTCAATAGTTACAGCCTATGATTACCAAATTCCTATGCTCATTTTTGCCGGATTTGGATTGCTCGCTTTACTTTTCGCTTACTTATTAAAGGTAGAAGATAAAAAGAAAGGCTACGGATTGGAATCACCCAACATTGAAAAATAAATTTACATCATTCATTCGACATTTAAAATACTGATTGTATGCACATTGCTATTGCCGGAAATATTGGTTCAGGAAAAACCACCCTCACAGGTTTATTATCAAAACATTTTGGTTGGATGCCTCATTATGAAGACGTAGACACCAATCCGTATCTACAAAGTTTTTATGACGATATGCATCGTTGGTCCTTTAATTTGCAAATTTTCTTTCTAAATAGCCGGTTCCGCCAAGTTATCGACATCAGAAAATCAGGAAAGAATGTGGTTCAGGATAGAACCATTTATGAAGATGCCAATATTTTCGCTCCAAACTTACATGATATGGGCCTAATGAGTTCTCGTGATTTTGACAATTACGAATCTCTTTTCGAGCTGATGTGCAGCTTTTTACAACCTCCTGATTTACTGATTTATTTAAAAGCAGATGTAGGCACATTAGTGAATCAGATTCAAAAAAGAGGCAGGGATTACGAAAATTCTATTCGTTTAGATTATTTAAAATCGCTGAACGAAAGATACGATAGCTGGATTTCGAGTTATGACAAAGGAAAATTGCTGATCATTGACGTTGACAACATTAAATTTTCAGAAAACCCTGAGCATTTGGGCTTTGTAATTGAAAAAATCAATGCCGAAATACACGGTTTGTTTTAGCTGAAGGATATCATTTAAAATGAATTTTATCGGAATTATTCCAGCCCGTTTCGGTTCTACCCGGTTTCCCGGAAAACCCTTGGTCGATATTGGTGGAAAAACCATGATTCAGCGAGTTTATGAACAAGGTATGAAAGCCAACTCCTTTGACTTTGTTTGTGTTGCTACAGATGATGAAAGGATTCACAGCCACATACTATCTATAGGCGGAAAAGCAATAATGACTTCTACGGATACTCCAACCGGCACCGAAAGATGTCTTGAAGCTTATAAAAGCGACTTAGCATACAACTATCTCGCAGATGAAACTGTTATCGTCAATATTCAAGGCGATGAACCATTTATTGACCCTGCACAATTAGATGCACTTTGTTCTTGCTTTTCGGATGAAAAGGTTGAAATTGCTACCTTAACAAAAAAGATTGAGCATTCGGATGAAGTTACCAATTCAAATGTGGTGAAACTGGTGAAAAGCAATAATGGTAAAGCCTTATATTTCAGTCGTCACCCTATTCCTTTTGTAAGAGAATATGAGCCCAGTGATTGGATGATTCATAGTGATTTTTATAAGCATATTGGGATATATGCGTATAGAGCAAATGTGTTAGCAAAAATTGCCTCCTTAGCAAAATCAAGCTTAGAAAAAGCAGAAAATCTTGAACAGCTGCGATGGCTCGAAAATGGGTTTCACATTCAAGTATTGGAAACCACCATTGAAAGCATTTCCATTGATACCCCTGAAGACTTAAGTAAATTAATCCTAAAATAATTCATGTTAACCTGGAATCATATTGCAGAATGGCTTATTAAGGAAAAGGAATTAACCTTGAGTGGGTTTGGGAGTTTTAAATTAGAAAACATCCCGGCAAAGATTCATCCGGTGGAACATTCCTTCTCCCCTCCTATCCAATTGATTACCTTCACTTACAACAAGAGTCAGAAAAACGATTCAATTCTTACACAAATAATTTCATCCACATTTAAGTTTTCGAAAGAAGAAGCCAATAATCAAATTAATGGTTTGGTGTTAAAATTAATTGAAAACATTAAAACACAAGGGTCTGTTGTTATTGATAATGTTGGTTCTTTCTCTTTGGTTGGCGATAAGGTAACATTTGTTTTCGACAAAAACTCGACGGTAAATGCAGCGAATTTTGGATTAAGTACCTTCCAACAAGACTTTATTTCGAGGAGAAAAATCCAAGACCCTAGCGTTAAAAAGAAAAAACCATTTTATTTAAAAGCGGCTTTTTGGATTGTCATACTGATTCTTATTATAGGCTCTACTGTTTTTACAACTTTGTACCTGAATGATTTTCAATTATTTAATGATAAAAAAACCGACATTACTCCCCCTATTTCTAAAAAAACAGAAGTTAAACCTACTGAAATTAAAAATAGAGAAAAAGACACTTTGAACATTCAAAATAAGCCTGTTAAAGACTCTATCCCTTCCAATGCAGAAGTTTTTTATATAATTTACGGTTGTTATAAAGAGGAAAGCAATGCCCAAAAGGCTGTAAAACAATTGGTTCAGAAAGGCTACCCTGAAGCTACTGTTTGCGGAACCAACAACAATGGATTTTTCAAAGTGAGTTACGGTAAATATAAATCAAAAGCCAATGCTGAAGAAATGCTAAAAAGCATCAAAGAAAAAGGCCCCACTGAAGCTTGGATTTCAAAATAAAATGAATGGGTAAAGATAAACTTCAGAAATTTGCTGAAAACGATTCGTTTTCAAATGTATTTCAACCTCTAGCACTTCATGAAGATAAAAACTCTTTTAATTTAAGAGGACATTGGAATGCTTCATTTTTCAACAACACACACCCAATTACGCTCGAAATTGCTTGTGGCAAAGGTGAATATACAGTGGAACTGGCTCAAGCGCACCCCGAAAGAAACTATATTGGAATTGATAAAAAGGGTGCGCGTCTTTGGCGGGGAGCTAAAACGGCGGTTGACACTGGAATGAAAAACGTTGCTTTTTTACGTACTCAAATTGATTTTATTGAAAAATGCTTTGCTCCTAATGAAGTGGATGAAATTTGGATTACTTTTCCTGATCCACAGCTTAAAAAGTCGAAAGCACGAAAACGCTTAACTTCACCAATGTTTTTGCCTCGCTATAAAAACATCCTTAGGCCCGGGGGATGGATTCATTTAAAGATCGGAAGAGCACACGTCTGAACTCCAGTCACCTGAAGCTATC
>CAZJBB010000130.1:0-8796 GCA_964543995.1 uncultured Bacteroidales bacterium | reverse complement strand
ACCCACGGACCGGTTTTAGGTCATATCACCACTTTTGGCGGTCATCCGGTTTGCTGTGCGGCTTCTTTGGCTTGTATTCAAACTTTAAGAGATGAAAAATTAATTGATAGCATTGATGCTAAGGAACATATCTTCAGGGAAAATCTATCGACTCTTCCATTGATTAAACAATACAGAAGCAAAGGCTTGCTTATCGCTTTGGAATTTGAAAGTTTCGAAATTAATAAAAGGATTATTGACCAACTTATTGAAAATGGGATTCTTACGGATTGGTTTTTATTTTCACCCCAGTCCTTGCGTATTGCTCCTCCCTTCACCATTTCAGAAAAGGAATGTATTGAAGCTTGTGAGATTATTAAAGAGGTCATAAAAAAGATGAGTTAAGCATACACCTAACTCATCTTCTTTCACAATTAAGTTTTATAAGCTTACCAGATTACCGGACGTAAATTTTCAGGTTTGAATCTTTTGTCTGTGGGTTTAATATCGAATGCTTGATAAAAAGCAGGAATGTTATACACCTGGCCGTTTACACGAGCTTCTTTTGGGGAATGCACATCTTCTTTTAAACGACGCATCAGTTCTTTATTTAAAGTATTTCCTCTCCAAACTTGAGCATAGGCCAAAAAGAAACGTTGAACAAAAGTAAATCCATCAATTTTCGATTTTTGGTCCTTACCTTCCATAGCTTTTAATAAAGCAGCATAGGCTACTGTTAAGCCTCCCATGTCGGCGATGTTTTCACCAATGGTCAATTTTCCATCAACATGTAACGAATCTAACATTTTATATTCATTAAATTGATCGATAAGCACTTTAGTTTGTTTTTCGAAGTTCAGCGCATCTTCTTTGGTCCACCAATCACGTAAATTACCATCTTTATCATACAATCGTCCTTGGTCATCAAAACCATGGGTCATTTCATGACCAATTACAACGCCAATAGCACCATAATTTACGGCATCATCACCGTCAATAAAGAAAAATGGGGGTTGTAAGATGGCTGCCGGGAATACGATTTCATTCATATTTGGACTGTAATAAGCGTTCACGGTTTGAGGAGTCATTCCCCATTCGGTGCGATCCACAGCTTTGCCAATTTTATTCAAGTCGCGAGTAAATTCAAAGCGAGAAGCCGCCATGATATTTTCATAATATGAAGATTTGGTAATTTTCAAGCTTGAATAATCGATCCATTTATCAGGGTAGCCTACTTTAATGTTCATTTTTGCCAGTTTCGCCAAAGCTTCTTTTTTGGTGGCGTCACCCATCCATGTGAGCTTTTCTATTCTGCTTTTTAATGCATCTTTCAAATTGTTAACCAATTCGAGCATGCGTTTCTTAGCTTGGGGCGGAAAATATTTCTCCACATACAATTGTCCAACTGCATCACCTAAGGAATAACTTGTTGTATTCAACACCCTTTTCCAGCGAGGTTTCATTTCTTTAATGCCGGATAGCTTTTGTCCATAAAAGTCAAATTGTAATTTTTCAAAAGCGGAGGATAGAAAAGGTGATGCTTCATGCAATAAATGCCATTTAAAATAGAGTTTCCAATCATCGATAGATACCTTAACCAGCATTTTAGCCATGGCAGCAATAAATTTTGGTTGACCCACATTAATTTCGTTAGTAGCTTTTAAGCCCATAGATGCGAAATATGGTTCCCAAGCAAACTCAGGGGCTATTTTTTTCAAACCGGCGAGGTCTGTTTTGTTATAATTTTTAATGGGGTCGCGGAGTTCCAAACGGGTAGATGATGCTTCAGCCATTTGAGTTTCAATTTTCATGATGGTTTCGGCATTTTTATTGGCAACTTCTTTTTGGGCACCGGCCAATTCGAAGATTTTCCCAATATGTTCTACATACTCTTTTCTTATTTCCTTAGAACGTTCGTCCATGGAAGTATAATAATCGCGATCAGGTAAGCCCAATCCACCTTGGTATAACTGAGCAATTATTTTTTCGCTGTTTTTGTCATCCTGCCCGGATCCAAAATAAAATAACTGGCTTACCCCTGATGTATGAAAAAAGGAAAGCAATTGAATAAGGTCGTCATTGGTTTTAACAGCTTCAATTTTATCTATTTCTGACTGAATGGCTTTAATTCCGGCTTTTTCTATGGCAACAGAATCCATTCCACTGGTGTAGAAATCTGCAATCTTTTGTTTTATAGAGCCTTCTTTTGCATTCTTATCGGAAGCAGCCTCTTCCATAATGGTACGGAGTTGTTTATTGTTATCTTCTTTCAATGCTTCGAAAGAACCATAAATACTGTATTCTGCAGGAACAGGATTGTTTTTCATCCAATTTCCATTGGCATAATGGAAAAAATCGTCACCGGGTTTAATGGTGGTGTCTAAATTAGCAATATCAATAGCAGGTACTTTATTTTTCATGTTTTTATTTTTACATCCGGAATTCATGCAAACAAGCGTCGCACAGCAAACTAGGATTACATTGAAGGGACTTAATTTATTTTTCATCATTTTTAATTTATTTATTGGTAAATATCATTCTATGATTCGTTGCATTTTGCATTCTACATCCTGATTAATAACCAATGGGACTGTTTCGGTAACTACATTACTGGTATCTAAACCATAGGCTTTAACTTCGGTAATTCCAATTTTTTTAAGAACATCATAACTATCCATAATAAATTGGTTAAATGGTTTGAAATCAAAATCATAACCCTGCACTCTATCCGTTAAAATAAAACGGAAGTCTCCGGCAACAGCATATTTTCTTAAGGAAGGATAGCGAGAAGTGATATCAACTTCATTTGTTTTCACCAAGGATTCAATCACTTTTCGGAAGTAGAGATAGATTTTTGTTGGCACTTTAAACCCAATTTTAAAATCAATACGAATTAAAGTTTCCGGAATCAGTGGGGTAACTTTATAAGTCATGGTGTGAGGATCATCCACTACATCCACATGAATTAGCCAATATACATCAGCTCTTTTGGGTTGTTTGTTGAAAATAGAATACATGACTTTAGACTCTACTTCATGGATGGAGTTGGCATGGGTAAAATAGACCAAATTGGTGGTGTATTTTGGGATGCTGATATCCGACTTCATGTCGTTGAGCACAGAGAAATACTTATCAATGAATACAAATTCAGTAAGGCGGTTTTTAATTTTTCGGCCTTTGAACCAAACATACATGATATATGAAATAATGCCGGCAATAAGCAAGGTAACCCATCCCCCATGAATAAATTTAAACAGGTTGGCAATGAAAAATGAAAGTTCAATGGCTAAATAACAGCAAAGAAATGTAAAAATATAGAAATTTGATGTTCGCTTGATATAAAAGTAAAAGCTCATTAACAAGGTCGTCATCAACATGGTTATGGTTATTGCCAATCCATAAGCAGCTTCCATATTGGTTGATTTCTGGAAGAATAAAATAATGGAAATACATCCCACAAATAAGAACTTATTGACACTGGGTATGTACATTTGCCCCTTAATATATGTCGGGTGACTTATTTGAACTCTAGGCCAGAAATTCAGCAAAATGGCCTCATTAATAATGGTATAGGAACCCGATATTAGGGCTTGACTGGCAATAATTGCGGCTGCGGTTGCAATTAAAATCCCTGGAAGTAAGAACCATTCCGGCATGATGGAAAAAAACGGGTTAATATCTGCAGGGACATCCGGATGAAGTAACAACCATGCTCCTTGCCCAAGATAATTGAGAATTAAGGTGATTTTCACATAAATCCAAGAAATCCTAATATTTTTTATACCACAATGACCTAAATCAGAGTATAAAGCTTCCGCCCCGGTAGTGCACAAGAATACAGCACCTAAAATCAGGAAACCTCCATGATGATCAGAGAGTAATTGAAAAGCATAATAAGGATTAAAAGCTTTGAGAATCAGCAGATTGGTGGTAATTTGAGAGAAGCCTAATATGCCAAGCATTAAGAACCAAAAAAACATGACCGGACCAAAAAATCGTCCGATAAAATTGGTTCCGTATTGCTGAATAAAAAACAAAATGAAAATAATAAATATGGATATGGGAACTACCGGCACATTTTCACTGATGAGACCCAGCCCTTCAACTGCCGACACCACGGTAATGGCAGGCGTAATAATGCCATCGGCTAACAAAGCTGCACCGCCAATAATAGCAAGAATAAATACCCATTTTACATGTCGACGAATTAATGCGTACAAGGCAAGGATTCCTCCTTCACCTTTGTTATCTGCCCGCAGGGTAATGATAACATACTTTATGGTGGTTTGTAAAGTGAGCGTCCAGATGATGCAAGATATCCCTCCAAGAATTACACTTTCTTGAGCGCTTCCTGAGAAATTAATAATGGCTCTTAAGACATATAATGGAGAAGTTCCTATATCTCCGTAAACGATTCCCAAGGTGATAATAATCCCCCAGAAACTTAATTTAGAAATGTTGGTAGTTTTCACTTAAAAATTTCGGCAAATGTAATATAATAAAGACAAAAACATTAAAATCTTTTATTGATAAAATCCAAAACCATATTGAACGCAAATGAAATAGAGTTTGACATTTTAAATTATTGTTTCAATATCAATTTCTTACTTCACTTTTCTTAATCTCATAGCAACGACTCCAATGAAAATACAAAAAACAAAAAAACAAAATAGCTTCATGCAATCATACAATACATCACTGATTCCGGCTGAGCGAATAAAAATATTGTAAAACCCATTTAGGCCCCAATTTAATGGCGAGAAGGTTGCAAGGTTGCGCATCATTTCTGGCATCAGATACGTCGGAACCCAAACGCCTCCTAAAGCAGCTAAAATAATAATAGAAACGGCACCAAAAGAAGAAGCTTGTTGGTGTGTTTTAAAAATCGAACCGACCATGATGCCAAAACCAATAGCGGCAAAAGCCGCTGCAAAAGCCACCATGAGCATAGCCCCCAATTGATTACTTAAGATGAGTTTTGGTAAGCCAAATATAGGTAAAGCAAAAACGCCTACTAGGAGCATTAATGAAAATTGAGCCATACAAACGAAAAGATAAACCACCACTTTACCTGAAATTACAGTAAAATAAGATCCGGGCATGGTAAGTAAACGAAACAAACTCCCTTCATCTCTTTCTTTTATCATACTGATAGACAATGGTATAACTATAAAAAACATAGCAAACATGGTCCATGCCGGAACATTATGCTGAGTGGAATTTGGCACCAATTCCACATTGTTCTTTGAAGCATACACCGGAGTTACGTTTACCGTTGGGTCATCTATTAGATCGGGAAGGTCGTTCCCGGGTGGGAATTCGGAAAGAGCAGCAGTCATGGTTTTATTTAAAAACTTCTCCTCTACCCTCGTTATAATTTTTTCAACGGTAATTACCACGGCATTCTTCAGTGATTTTTTAATTACCGGATCAAAATACATCCTTACTTGAACGGCTCCTTTCACCGCTACCGTATCGTTTTTCGGCATCCCTAATTCAGAAAGGACTTTAGTTACCCTAAACATGGTATTTTTTCTAACTGAATCAGTAATCCCTTTAGGAATGGCAATTCCGATTTGGAATTTCCCATCTGCAACAGCTTGTTTTAAAGAAGCTTCGGTGGCATCCGTTTCATCAATTTTAGTTTCCACACTGAAGTAGGTAGACTCATTTAACCCTCTTTCGATGACATTCCCCATGGTATCCTTGTCCATGTTTACCAATAAAAGTGGGATTTCCGATTCTTTGATACTACGGAATGTAGAATCTTGCACCAGAGTGATGATTAAAATCATGGCTACCGGCATCAAAAAAAGGACAATTAAGCCTCCAATATCCCTGATTAAAACCAGAAACTCTTTATAAATTGAAGCAAAAAATTTCAGCATATCCTTAATTTTAATCTCTTAGGCTCCGACCTGTATGTTTCAAAAATACCTCTTCCAAACTTTGACATGGAGCGTTTTGTTTTATCAGCATTGAGGGTATTCCTTCTAGAATTATCTTACCATAATCAATGATAGCAATAGAGGAGCACATTTTTTCAGCCTCTTCCAAATGGTGAGAAGTATAAATAATGGTGGTTCCACTTTTGTTCAAATCCATTAAAATTTCATTGATGATGGTGCGAGATTGAACGTCAATCCCCACCGTAGGTTCATCGAGAAAAAGCACCTTGGGTTGATGAATGATACCGGCAATGAGATTAACCCTTCTTTTCATCCCACCTGAGTAGGTTGAAACTCTTTTATTTGCTTTCTGTTCAAGTCCAAACTGCAATAAACAATCATCAATTCTGGTAGAAAGTGCTTTTCCTTTTAGCCCATAAATATTTCCGAAAAAATGAAGATTTTCTCTGGCTGATAAACTTGGATATAAAGCAATGTCTTGAGGAACCACACCAATCATTCTTTTTATTTGATTGATATGCTGAGAAATATCCAGGTTTTCTATAAAAATCTTTCCCTTATCCGCTTTCAAATAACAACACATCATTGAAATAGCCGTCGTTTTCCCTGCCCCATTTGGTCCAAGTAAACCGAAAAACGCTCCCGGAAATATCTTTAATGATAAATCGTCAACAGCAGCAACTTCATTTCCTTTATAAGTTTTGCTGATGTTTTCGATGCGAATAATGGGCTCCATTAAAATTTAATCTTTTTCAATTTTCTGAATACTTTTTCTTCTTTGTCAGCACAATCCATTAAGATATCGGCTAAGTCATTGTAACTGTATTCAGGGTTAGAGCGGTCTTTACAGTTTTTTGCGCCATAATAAGAGAAATTTCTCCAGCGGTTTCCGGCTTCACCCATTTCAGCTCCAAGCTCTTTGAGTTCTTCGATTTTAAGCAAATCCGCAGCTTGATTTAAGAAAGCTCCAAAAATAAAGCGATACCCTGCCCCACCGGTTCCTATTTCTTCTAATGCTAATATGGTTTGACCCAAATACTGAGAAGCAATTTTAGGTCCTTTTTTTTCAGGCCATTTCCTTAATTTCTTAGAAAAATATCGAATTCCTTTCACCCCAATAATGGGAATTGGGATATCCAACATTTCATAACACACTTTTTTAATCCCCTTAATTGCCGGTTGAGCAAAATCAATATTTTCCGGAACATGGGTCACATAATACATTTTACCGTTAGGAGCAAAAGGGCCTTTAGGAAACCTTACTTTTTTAAAATCTTCGTAAGAAACTTTACAATCTCCGGGAATCACACTATCTGCAATAAGATATTCATTGTTTTCCTTCCCGAAAACGACCATATTATGCATATTATAATGCATTCTATATTCTTGAGGGAAAAAAGGCAAATGAAAGACTCCTACTTGAACTCCAACCGGAGTTCCGGAATCCAACACCCTGTCTAATTCATCCATGGCTTTTTGAGGGTCTTTAAAGGTTTTTCTTTCCCAGCCAATGCCCATATTTTTACAAGTGCGACTAAAAACCAAGCCCGGCAATGCTCTAAAGGAGGTAACCGGCGAATAATTCAACTTAATCATGGGTAAATGGGCAAAGAAATATCCTGCACCTATTCCGAAAGCCATGGGCTCATTAATATCGATATTGTAATATCTCAATAAATTAACGGTGGCTCCACTTTCGCAATGTGCAGAAAGTTGTTTATGATCGAAATTTAATATCATGTATAAAGGGTTTTATATTAACTAATTGATTTATTGTAAGTTTACTTGGGAATGCTTTTGAATTCTTCTAAGCTAATTTGAAAAAAATCGGCATAACGTTGAAGTTTTTCATCACTTAAAGTTCTGAAATTTTCAGGTTTTAAATGTCTTTTTATTCTCCATTTAGCAAAACCTGTGTATTTTGATAACATCCCAATATCGGTTATGCATTTTTCCATATAATAGGCAATGGGGCTTAATTCATTCTTGATTACTTTGGCTTTCGCATCAGCTATTCGCTCTTTTACAATTTCCCAGCTTTGGTTGTTTACAATTTCTTTGCTTCCCCAATTGGACTTCATTTTATGGGTAAAGTTGCCACTTTCATCCATATCATAATGTGTAATTTCAAAATTCAAATCAACCTCAATCTTTTCTGCATCAATAATTCTGGCACTGGATTTTTGTTCTTCTGACATAATATATTGGTTCTTAATTAAATACTGTTTATTTTACTTCAAAAATATTTTCATTTCGCATTCTGCCAACAAGGTATGATCTTGATAGACTTTCCCAAAAACAACAGAAGCATTCATGATGCGGTGCAAAAGTACGATTTCTGTTTGAATGCTTGTATTTTCTTTTGGCAAAGAATGGATCACAAGATTTTTTAGTGCCCCAATGAAGCCAATGGGTGGTTCTCCTTGTATTGCCGATTTTCTCAAAAGCATACCGGATCCGGCTGCAGCCGTTTGAGCAATATTTTCTATTAAACCTGCTTCTCCAAATTCCTGATTTTCACAAAACACGTTTTCAGGTAAGATTGTAAAACAACTTAGGGTTTTATCTTCAGTGGCTTCTAAAACTTCGTCAACCATTACCATGGGAGGACGTTGAGGAATAAGCTCTATGATATCAAACTTTTGCTTCATGGTTCTAATAATAAATGCCATAATAAACCCTTGCGTTTTTTGGCTCTGATTTTATCCATGGCTATGGATTTAATATCATCGGGGAACTCCCAGTTCCGTCCTGTGGCATTGGCTCTAGTTTTTAAAGTAGACAAATCTATTTGATCTGAAATATAATACGTAGGGTCAAGTAAAAGGTCTTCTTTTCGAATTTTACCGGCTTTTAACAGGCTTTCCTGAAGGCGGGTATTTGGATAAATACGCATACCAATAAAGGG
>CAZJBB010000129.1:0-8850 GCA_964543995.1 uncultured Bacteroidales bacterium | reverse complement strand
AGATGTCAGTTTGAACCATGGAGGCGATGACCTTTGGGTGGCTAAAACCAATGCTTCCGGCGCAATTATTTGGTCGAAACTTTATGGGGGCAGTGCCGCAGACCAAGGGTATGATATTCTTCAAACTTCTGATGCCGGATTTCTGGTTGCCGGATATACTTGTTCCTCCGATGGAGATGCTACCGGACATCATGGCACTTCAGGTATTTCCGATTTTTGGGTACTAAAGCTGACTTCAACAGGAGCCCTTACCTGGAATAAATGCTTTGGAGGTACTGGTCAAGATGAAGCCACAACCATAGCTCCAACAACCAACGGTGATTATTATGTTGCCGGATACACCTATTCTACGGATGGGGACGTAAGTGGAAACCATGGAGGAGATGATTATTGGGTAATCAGGATGAGCAGTTCGGGGACTTTACTCAATCAAAAATGTATTGGAGGAAGCGGTTCAGATGAAGGAATTTGCATGACCACAACTGCAGATGGCGGTTGTATTCTTGGAGGCAGAACCAGTTCGACCGATTTATCTGCATACGGATACCATGGTGGATCGGATATGTTAATTGCCAAACTGAGTTCTACACTCACCCTTGATTGGCAAAAATGCTATGGAGGAACACAAACAGAAGAATGCAATGCTCTAATTCAATTGGCCGATGGGAGTTTTGTTGCTTTAGGTTATACAAGCACCCACAACGATGGAGATATAAGCGGACATCATGGCTCACAAGGCTCTGATGACAATTGGTTACTAAAAATCAACACCGATGGCAGCCTCAATTGGGCAAAATGTTATGGAGGCGATTTGGATGAACAAGCCAATGGATTAATAAAAACTTCCGATGGAGGATTTGTAATGGTCGGGCTCACTTCTTCAAACAATGGAGATGTTTACGGAGCACATTCGGGTAGCTTTTTCGCACCCGATATTTGGATTGCCAAAGTAAACGCTTCGGGGGTTTTACAAAGTCAAATATGCTGTGGGGGATCCGACCAAGATGAGAGCTTCAATGTTTTTGAAGAAAGCCCGAATGTTTTTATGGTTACCGGATTTACGTATTCAACTGATTATGACGTTACTTTAAATCATGGCAGTGCTGACGGATGGATACTTAAAGCCTCACCAATTTCAGTTGGGGTAAACGAATACACAAAGAATGAAGACTTTGAAATCTACCCAAACCCAAGCAAAAGTGAGATTCATATCCAATTACCAAAAGCAGTTAAATACCGTGTCAAAGTTTTGGACATTGTAGGAAAGGAAGTGCTCTCCTCTTCTGATTTTCCATCTGAACAAAGCACTTTAAATGTAAGCCAACTTGAAAAGGGTGTGTATTTTATCGAATTAACCACCTCAAACGGGAAGCGTACCAAAACATTTATTAAAGAATAGTGGTAGATACTCCTAAAGATCGACCATTTGTTGGTAGATGGTATTTTTAGAAACGCTAATCACTTTATAATGCCCTTGAAACGAAAAAACCAATATCGAAAATTGAGATATAATACTGGTATTCAACTTTATAAGTCCTTTATCATTATACAAAAACACTTCTTGAGCTTCTGAATCAATGATGGCAAGTATATTTTTAGCTCCATTTTCAAGAGAAAGCAATTGAACAAAACTTGGCAAGGTGGTCATTTTTTGAGAGAACAGCACTTTTTTATCTTTGTCGAAAACCTTGATTTCGTTTTTATCCACAAAAATATAGTCACATTCTCCATCGCCATTGAAATCAGCAAAATAAAAATAATGTGAAGAGGAAAAATCATCGAAATAAAAACTCTGCTTCTCTCCTTTGGTGTCTATCTTCTGAACTTTTCCATTGGGCTCGGTTGTAATCAAATATTGCCCTTTGGATTGGTTGTCAATATCAAAGTGATTGTTCACCGGCAACAAGAAATCCTGTCTTAATGAGAACCTCTTTTCTCCCTTACGGTTTAAAAAAGCCATCTTACCCTTTTCATCACTTACTATGACAAAATCTTTGCTGCTAAAAAGCAGTGCCTGAGGAGGACTCGTTATCAAATTATTACATCGGTAAGTCTTCCAGTCTTTCGTTTTCTTCCCTTCCATATTATAACTATACAAGGTTTTATCAACCCCCGGAACAATAATTCTATAATCATCAGCATTCCCAAAATTAGCCAAGGTATGACCCGCAGATGATTTTGAGCTTAATTTTGCAGGAAATCCTTTGGCGTATTCACCATCATAGCCAAGCAAATGTATGGAACGGTCGGTATTAAATAGAAGGAATTTTGTTTCTTTGTAATTCACAAAGTCAATACTTCCAGAAAGCACATCTCCAATTTTCTTTTTAAAAACAATACCCCCGTTGGCATCTATCAAGTATATATTACTGCCTTTATCATACACAGCAAAATTTTCATGGTTTTTATCGGAGTACACTTGCCCCATAGCATCAAAATCGAGCTGGGTTTTAACTTGAGTTGACACAATGGTATCTTTGGTTGTTTCGTATTTTAAATACGCATTGGTATAAAACTGCTTATTATTAAGGCTGAATTGAAGTGCAAACGCTTCTATATTATTTAAAGCAACATTAGCATAATCAATGTGTTCCAACAAAATAGGGTCGAAATATTTTTTAAATTGATCGTTATATTGTTTGAAATTTACAAATAGACTGATGTTTGCTTTATCATCAATATGGTCGCTAATATTCTTGTAAAATGAATTGTTATGCAGGGTTTTTCCCGACAAATAGGTTCTCACAAAATACTCCGCAGCATCTTTGGAAGAAGACATCACGGCATAGTTTTCCAACACACAAAAATAAGGGTGGGATATATCAGCAAATGCACTTCCAAAAACATCAGGAAGTAAATTATCAATGGAGATCCTGGTAATACTATATTCGCCAATACTAGTTGTATCAAGCGATCCTCCCGAATACAGCCATCCTGCATTGATCAATTCCTTGATAGATCTTTTAGCTAAGTCACGATCAGCCATATCAAGCAGCGCATAAGTGTAGTATCGTTCAGAAGAATTTAAGGAGGGGGTATAGGCCAGACAAATTTCCTTGCCAATCCATCGAATGAATTTATCGGCAATATTTAAACGGTAGGTATTGTTGCTGCGTTTTTGGTTTAACATAAAAGGCTCAATCAAACTATTTTTTCCGAGAAATTCCTTCCAATGGGAATAGTAAATAAAAAAATTCTCAAACCCAAGTTCTGTGTAAAAAAAGGTGTTTTCAGGTAAAAAGTTGGAAGCATTCAGTTTCGGACTTTCTTGTCCCAAAAAGCTACACATATAATTATATAAGGAGTCGTTGGTCGAAGTGTAGCCGGTAAGTGAAAGTTCATTGGGTTTAATTAGTACATCGAGCCCACTGAAGGAAGCAAAACGGCCTACAAAAGAAAATGCACGAAAAAAGTCAGGAGCTATGAAATTTTGGGATAGTTTGTATAAAGAAGCATAATTAATAAAAATATTAACTTCCACTTTTTTCCCTGCAGTACTATAAACACTGAGAAAATTAGGATTATCAGTTAAACTGACCGGTTCCTGTAATTGATGGTACGAACGCTTTAATAATTCCTTACTGAAACTCCCTGCGAGAATTCCTTTCTTGCAAAACCAGTAAAAAGTAATATCCTTTTCTTTAATAAAAGCCGAATAAAAAGTCGCACCCTCAAATTTTTCACTTTTGCAAAGGGCTTTTAACTTAAACTGTTTCTCAACAAAATTCATTAAGGTTTCTTCAACATTATAATCGGATAATGACATTAAAAACAAAAATTCAGGTTTGCTTTGAAGTCCACAATGAACAGAAAATCCAAATTGACTTTTTTGAACAATTTCGCTAACTTCCTTAGAAGTTGAACGAATGGAATCTAAATTGGTCAGTGCAGCATCCAGCTGATTAAACAATTCGAATCCTTTAAGCTGCTTCCAAAAATTATTCTCTGTTTTCAGCCTTTTCCAGGTATCAGAAGCATTATTAAAGAGTGCAATAACCGCAGCATCTTGAGGTATCGCTTTTATTAGCGTTAAGCGTTCTTGTTTTACTTCCAAATACCACTTTACAAGCGGAACCGACCCCCCAATAAGGACAAGGCCGATTAACGAAATCAACAATACTTTTTTCCTCTTTTGAATAAAATTAGTAAATGCGCTCATTTTAAATGAATTATCTTGAAGATTTCAAAATTAGTCATCATTCCTTTGTTAGAAATCAGAAAATGGGTAATCTAATCAACACAGAAGTGTTAATTAGTTTAAATCTAAAAATATATGAATACTGGCCAATCTTTTGATTATTTTTGCACAATATCCATTCAATTCATGTATTTAAAGCAACTCTTTTTAACGAATTTCAAGAATTACCGAGAACAAGAATTTGCTTTCTGCGATAAGTTGAATAGTTTAGTAGGAAATAATGGTTCGGGGAAAACCAATGTATTGGATGCCATCCATTATTTATCCTTCTGTAAAGGCTTTATTAATTCTATCGATTCTCAAAACATTACTCATGAACAGGATTTTTTTGCCGTACAAGGTATATTTTCTGTGAAAGATGGTGCAAATGAAAAAGTGCATTGTGTTCAAAAATTGAATCAAAAAAAAATATTTAAACTCAACAACAAAGAATATGACCGCTTAGCAGACCATATTGGGTTATTTCCTATGGTTTTAGTTTCTCCTGCTGATAGTAATTTAATTTACAAAGGCAGTGATGAAAGAAGAAAATATTTCGACAGTGTCATTTCTCAGTTCGATGCAGCCTACCTTAACGATTTAATTCTTTATAATAAAGCACTATTTCAAAGGAACACCCTTTTGAAAAGCTTTTACGAAAAGAGGTATTTCGACATTGATTCTATCGAAATCTGGAACCGTCAATGCATTGAATATGGAACAAGGATTTGGGAAAAACGTAAGGATTTCATCACTCATTTCATCACCTATTTTCAGCATTATTTCAAAATTATCAGCCAAGGCCAAGAAGCCGTAGAATTGGTGTATGTTTCTCAACTTAACGATGATATATTCGAAAACTTACTAAACAACTGCATTGCAAAGGATAGAAATTTTCAGTTTTCAACTACAGGTATTCATAAAGACGATTTTGATTTTATAATTAATGGATATCCTTTAAAAAAATTCGGCTCTCAAGGACAGCAGAAATCATTTATTATCGCTTTAAAACTAGCCCAATTCGAATATACCCGAAAAACAAAAGGGTATAAACCGCTGCTTTTATTTGATGATATTTTTGACAAACTTGACCATTTGCGGGTTGAGCAAATCATTAAATTAGTAGGCGAAAACGGATTTGGACAAGTGTTCATTACCGATACCCATCCACAAAGAATGCAGGAACTATTTGAGAAAACCGGAATTCCTCATAAAATATTTACCATAGAAAACGGAAATGCTTCAGAAATAGAACTATAAAATTATGAAATCAAGAAGCAGCAATGAATTATCTTTAAAGGAAGCCGTAGAAGAGCTCTTGGATGTCTATAGACTTACCGGAAAATTAAACGAAACTCGATTAATGGGGCATTGGAATACCGTTGTGGGGAAATTAATAGCCGATCATACAAGAAATTTATTCATCAAAAACAAAAAGCTCTTTGTAAGCATTGATTCATCAGTTATTCGAAATGAACTTAGATACAAAAAAGAATTCCTTATACAAAATTTAAACAGAAAATCAGGACTTGAAGTCATAGATGATATTATTTTTAAATAAAAAAGGTATAAAACGAAAATAAACCAAATAAAAACCACCCATAATCACACCATGAAGAAAATCAGTCTACTCATTATATATATATTAAGCAGCATGTTAATATATGCTCAAAACAATAAAGAGAATGTAGAATTTAAAATAAGCATGCGAGACGGCAGTGTCATGACCGGAAACAGCAATATTCCTTCGGTTTTGCTCGTCACCGATTATGGGAATTTGAACATTCCAATTAAAAACGTAAGCTCCATTGAATTTGGTGTTAGCGCTGATAAATCCATCAAACAAAAAGTAAACGCTTTACTATTACAGCTTAAAACTGTCGATAAGGATAAAAATACAAATGCCTACAACGAGCTCATGAAATACTCAATTAATGCGATTCCATTAATTGAAGAATTTATTGCCGGAGACGAAGATAAATCTATTGAAGGTGCAGAAAACACTGCAGAAACTGTATTGAGCGAACTCAAGGCAAAGTATAATATTTCTGATAACTATTTAGACAAAGACCTTATTACCATAGATTTTGATTATAAAATGGGAGGTGTGTATTCTTTAAAAGAAATCAATTTGACTACCGAATATGGGCAACTCACCGTACCTAAAGAAAAAATCAAAAAAGTTGAAGTCACCTATAATTCGAATAGTAATGAAATGAAATCCTTTGTTCTTCAAGCCAGTAAACACATCAGTTCTAACACTTTCGGGGGTTGGCTAAAAACTGGAATCATGCTAAAAGCAGGCCAAAAATTCAGCATTACTGCATCCGGTGAAATTATTTTAGCCAGTTTATCAAATACAAAATACTACCCCAGTGGAAAAACTTCCACTTCCACTTCTTCTGAATATGGGGAAGATTCAGGGACGCTTCCTGTTTCCTCCTATCCTACTTATGGAAATGTAGTTTATAAAATAGGTGAAACCGGCACGGTGATGAGGGCCGGCGACAAATTTTCAGGGATTGCAAATTCCAATGGAATGTTGCTTATTTCCATTTATGAAACGGTTTTTAATGCATCGAATTCAGGTTCATATACTGTAAAAATAAAAATCAAATAAATTATTCTAAAAAATCCGAGAAACGAAAAAAGAAATTTATTGAATCTCAATAGTTTAATCATAAGAAAGAAGTATTTTTGTAAAATAATATACAATATTGATTTCGAATATTTAAACATTGACAGATGCCTCCTTTTTCTATGATTTTACGTAATATTTTTTTTAGCATTGATAAGCTTTGTAGCGCAAATTATCTTCAATAATCAAATTTTCAAAAAGAGGACGCTTCCTTCATCAACAAATATTAATATTTTTGAACTACTAATCTGGTTTTTGTTATCTTTGAACCCAATATTAAAGCAAGAACTGTTGCCTTTTTTAAGGTAAAATTTCGGAAACCTATCTTTAGATTTTAAATGTGGTTTTTAGTTGTTTTTTTATAGTTTTAGCTGCCTAATGGCAAAAGTGGGATGGTTTTTCAAACTCCTAAAAAAAAATAAAGTTAATATTTCGTTAATCGCGTTTTACATGAAAAAAATATACTATTTTTGACTATTGATAATAAAATTAATTAACATGAAAAAACAAATCAAACACATTCAAAAAATCGCACTGCTGCTGCTATTTGGGCTCTTTGCAAGCGCAAGTTTTGCTGCTTCCAATCCCGCATGGCCATTCTTTACTTTTGAACTCAAAAATGACACGAGAGTAGACGCTCGTAATTATGAGTTCGATGTTTATGTTACCCACACCGGAGACTACATTACCCCGGCTACTTTCGAATTGGCTTCTTGTCAAATTGGAATTTTATTCAATACGGCTATCGTTAATGGTGGTACCGTGAGTTGCTCTATTGTTGCCGGTACACAATCCGACATCCCTGTAGGACAGCAACAAACAGCTGCTAACATGTCTGTAATTGGTGGTAAATGTATAAAAATAACGGGAAAAACAACCACTGCCGGTTCAGGTGCCATTGTAAAAACACCTGCCCAAGGCGGTACCCGTATCATGCGTGTTCGCTTAACCAACACTGTTGATTTTGCCTCTGCTACTCCTAATTTACAAATTGCTTTCTCCACTTCAGGAACTGCAACTTATAAAACCATAGTAAATGCCTATATTAATAGTGCTACCACTAATATTTCTTATTCTGCAACCGGTGTTTATCCTAATGAAACTTTCACTTGGTATAATGGTACTTGGGTTACTTCTAACTTAAACAATCCAAATCTTGCAGGTGTTGTTCCTCCTACTGTTTATAATGTAACCGGTGGTGGTGATTATTGCAGCACAGGAACACCTGTAAATGTGGGTCTTGATGGTTCACAGTTAACTCATAATTATCAGTTCTACAAAGATGCAGTTGCTTTTGGTACTGCTGTTGCCGGTACTGGAAGTGCAATTTCTATTCCTGCAAATGGTGCAGGTGCTTATACTTGTAAAGAAACTACCGGAGCCGGCACTGCAATGACGGGTACTGCTAACGTAACCGTTACTACTGCTTCTCCAGTTTCTGTATCTGTTTCTCCTGACGCAAACAATGTTTGTGCCGGTACAACTGTAAGTTTTACAGCTACTCCTACCAATGGAGGACTCACCCCTTCTTACCAATGGAAAATCAACGGTGCCAATGCAGGTACCAATAGCAATACTTTAAACTTTACCCCTTGGAACAATGATGTGGTTACTTGCGTTATGACTTCAAATGCATCTTGCGTTTCCGGTAACCCTGCAACTTCTACTCCTGTTACCATGACGGTAAATGCAGCTGCACCGGTTAGTGTTTCTGTAAGTCCTTCTGCAAATAACGTTTGCGCTGGTACATCTGTTGATTTTACTGCTACTCCAACCAATGGTGGAAACACTCCTGCTTATGCTTGGAAAGTGAATGGCAATGCAGTAGGTTCAAATAGTGCTACTTATTCTTATGCTCCTGCTAATGGTGATGCCGTAACTTGTGTTTTAACTTCAAATGCAGCTTGTGCATCCGGTAGCCCTGCTACTTCTACAGCTGTTAACATGACCGTGAACGCAGCTGCACCGGTCAGTGTTTCAGTAAGTCCTTCTGCAAATAACGTTTGCGCTGGTACATCTGTTGATTTTACTGCTA
>CAZJBB010000128.1:0-8978 GCA_964543995.1 uncultured Bacteroidales bacterium | reverse complement strand
GCTCTTCCGATCTATTAACGAATATCCTCCCAAATCCGCATACAATTGAAAAGGGTAGAGGATGGAGGCAAACAATAAGGAAGAGCCATTATGGTGGCTAATATTACCATAAACAGCATCAATGTACATGCCGGCTCTATCGGCGATCACCAGTTTCATGAAAAACCCCCAAAGAATTAGTTTCAAACCTTTCACGGCCATATCGTAATCGAAAGATTTTTGTAATTTAAATTGAGGCAACATGTTTTTTGCACGCTCTATGGGCCCTGACAATATCAATGGGAAAAAGGCAATAAACAAGGCGAGAATGCCTATGTTTTTCTCTGCTTCAATGTCTTCATTATATACATCCATAGTATAGCCAATAGCCATAAAGGTGTAAAATGAAATCCCTAAGGGGAGCAATAATTTAATCTCCGGTAAAGGCCATCGTAAATGAAAGGAATCCATCAAACCAATCATACCACTATTAATACTGCTAAAATACTTAAAGAAAAACAGAGGCAAAAGAATCATGGCAATGCAGATTCGCATATACATTCTTTTCCTGGATTCAAGAGGGCTTTTCTCTATTAATCTTGTAAAAATGTAAGTAAATAGAGTGACACCGGCTAAGAGTATCGCAAAAATCGGTTTAATGTTAATGTAAAAAAAATAGCTCCCTATTAACAGGGTTACCCATCTGTTTTTGGCAGGGGTTATCCAGTATAATAAGGCAAAAACAGGAAAGAAAATTAAAAAATTAAAAGAAGTGAAAATCATTCACCTTGCAATTTTGTTATTAGGATGTCAATCATATCTCCAACGTTACGCATTTTATTTAATTCTTTCAATTTTATTTTAACTGAAAATGCGGTTTCAACTTCCGAAATCATAATCATGTGATTTAATGAGTTCCATGCTACCACATCATTAGCCGACATTTCTCGATTAATAATAAGAGATTCGTCGCTAAATACTTCTCTAAATATTTTCTCTAATTTTGTAATAATTTCTTTCTCTTCCATTTTTTTATTATTAAGGTGAATTTGATAGTGTTTTTTTAAGTTTCGTATTTCAATAGGGGGTTTTAAAGGACATTCTAAAACTCTTTTTCCATGATATATTTTTCGTTCGAAGGTAAATAATCTAATATTTCTGTATTGGCGGATGCGTATGATTTCACTACTTTGTAACCGTGTTTTTCAAATAATTTCACGATACGGCTGTTGTTTTGAAATAATTGAAACTGACTCTTTTTTAATGCAGGAAACAATTCTAAAGCATTTTCTTCAACTTTGTCAATCAATAGATCGGCTAGTTTATGACCTCTATGATGATCATATACATATAAATATTCAAATTGAAGCGTCATGGGGTCCCTCTCTACAATAAGTTCCTCAACGATATGCGATTTTGATTTAAGAAATTCAATACTTTCTTTTCCAAAAGTATAATTTATTAAGTTTGATTTCAATATTTTCGATTGAATACCTCCTTCGAAACACTCTATCCATCCCCCAAAACCGGCAACGGCTTCCCCCTGAAAATCAGCTACGAAATAACTGCTTACTGAGAATTCACACCCATCCACTTCTTCTTCAAACATTTCAATAATAAACTTTCTGACTTGTTCTTCGGTTAAATTAAATAAAGTGGCATAATTTAATTTGTCAGTAACCCCTTTTTCAGCAGCAATAACAGCATTGGCAAGGAAAGGAATGTCTTTTTCTGTGGCTTTACGGATTATATATTCATTCATTTGAGAAATATTAAATTAATGTACAAAAAAAACTGCATCGCTATATTTTTCTCTCATATAACTCAATCAAACCTACTGCGGGTGAAAAAAGATAGCAAAATAATCCTTCATCCATTGCTTCGGTTTCTTTAGGTTCAAAAAGCGGTCTGAAATTTAGGTCTTCGAGGGCGTCTATTGCCTCGATGATATCTTCAACTTCATAACAGGTATGGTATGGAGTTGTTCCCGACTGTTGGATAATATTTGAAATGGGTGCATTTTTATCTAAGGGTTCTACCAACTCTAACAAAGGACTTCCTTCCTTCGAAAAAAAACTGATTTTCACATTTTGGGAGGGTTCAATTTTGATATCGGACATTGTATAACCCAATGCGGAATATATGCCAAAGCATTTTTCTATGCTTTTTGTGGCAATTCCAATGTGGTGAAATGTGAAATTTGCAATCATTTTTATGCGCTTATCAATTGTTTTAAAATAATTCGATCTACTTTTCCATTGTTATTAAGGGGGAAAACTTCGCAACACATGGTTTTTGTCGGAATCATATAACTGGGCAGTTTTGATTTTAAATGTTCCAATAAGTTTTGCGTATCTATCGATGCCCCTTCTATAAACAAAGCGATTTCTGTATTTTTAGTTTTATTTTCAAATGCAACGGCAACGGCATTATTCCCTTTGAGCCATTCACGAGAATGATACTCTATTTCTCCCAGTTCTATTCTATATCCTTGAATTTTAACCTGATAATCTAAACGTCCCGCCAACATAATGTCGCCATCATCGTCAAAATAAGCAGAATCTCCGGTTTTATAAAATCGAATGGGGGTTTCACCCATGTTGATTTCAAAAAAAGATTCTTCGTTTTTTTCAGGATTTTTCCAATAACCGGGGGTGAGTTGATCCCCACTAATACACAATTCTCCTTTTTGGTTCTTCCCAAGAATGTTCTTATCTTCATCAATGACAATGGCTTGTAAGCCCGGCATGGCTTTTCCTATGGTCAGCATTCCGTTGAGCTGTTTATTAAGCCCTTCCCGTTTAAATTGGTAGTAAGTGCAATATATGGTTGCTTCGGTGGGACCATAGAAATCGTAAACATCGGCATTGGGTATACATGCTAACCATTCTGTAACTAAATCCACAGGGGAGGCTTCAGCAGTTAAAATGCAAGCCTTCATGCTTAAAATGTTTAATTCGTCGAAATAAGGACGAAGGTAACGCAACATGGAAGGCGCCATAGCTCCAAAGCTTAACTTATGATCTTCCAGCAATCCATAAACATAACTGTATTTAATCTGGTTATGAGGAATGGTGTATGTACATGCCCCTTGAGTGAGAGGCGTTAAAAAAGACTGAACTGACACATCGAAAGTTAAATCAAAACATTGCAGACATTTGTCTTGCTCGTGGATCTGAATTCCTGTTTCCCAAAAAGACTTCATAAAGGCACCCACATTTTTTCTGATAATTTGAACTCCTTTGGGTTTTCCTGTACTTCCTGAAGTGAAAAGGATGTAAGCAAGGGCATCGTCGGAGGTAGGTTTGGGTTCCAATAGAAATTCATCGAATGCTAAACAAGAAATATCTATGGTGGGTGTAGGGGCAAATACTTTGTCGTGAGTCGAATTCAACACTAAATCAATATCGGCTTGAGTAATGATTTCCTTGCTTCTTTCAATCGGTTGATTATGGTGCAATGGAACATAGGAAAGACCTTCAAGCCATATTGCAAAAATTGCCGCATACGTTTCTATGTCGTCGTTTGAGACCAGCCCAACGTTATTGCTTTTAATAACTGTGGATTGAAGTGCTTTTCGAATTTTTGAAATGCATTTGGCAAAGTCTGAATACGTATAAAATTCATCAGCAATACAAAAAGCATTATTTCCTCCAAACCTTTCAACACAATCAAGAAATGGTTTTATTACAAATGTTTCAAACATAAAATGTATTCAAGCTTTTCAGAATAGTAAATATTATTTGTACAAAAGTAATAATATTTTTTTGTTCGCAGATGTTTGAAGCAAAAATAGTCAGGCTCATTACGTCTATGTTCTCCATATGTTTTCATAAAAAAAGGCTGCTCTTTTCAGGCAGCCTTTTTTCTGTTTTAGAAAAAATTATTTCTTTTTTGCAGGATATTCAGAAGCGTTTCCAAGGGTAAGTCTGGGTTCAAATAATACAAAATCATCTAAATCCACATAACCACCACCATTAAAATCGGTAATAAGGAAACCTGTGGAACCTAAGGTTAAATCAGGTTCAAACATTACAAAGTCATCCAAATCAATATATCCACTTTGATTTAAATCGCCGAGGAAGAAACCGTAAATGTCTGGACTCATGGCTAAAAGCACTTGAGGACTTGTTCCATAAGCTTGTAATAATGAAGTGGAAAAGTTATAATCAACGGTGCTGGAACTAAATGATACCGGTATCGCTGACCAAGTTTCGAGGTGGTTACGGTTGGTAATTCTAATATAATAGCTTTGGTTATAGGAAGCAGGTACTTTAAATGTAGCCAATCCATTTGTTGCTAAGCTAACGTTTGCCAAGGAAATGCCAACATTTGCATAAGGTGCATTTGCGGAACACAAATCTACTTGAATGTTATCTGCAATCAGATCTCCGAATTGAGGGAAACCGGTTTCGCCATTGATTACAGGGTTCATTAATGAAGTGTTAGGGTCGAAAATACCTTCGAGGAATAAGTGTAAGTTGATGGTGATCTCAGCCGCAGCAACATGAACAGTAACTGCCAAACGGGTTTGACTTTCACAGCCATTTAAAGTTTGACTTGCATAATAGGTGGTTCCATCCACTGTTGCAGATGTTGAACTCAAAACATTGCCGGCACTGGCAGCGTCATACCAAATGATTCCTGTTCCTGTAACTACTAAATCGGCAAGGGTTGGAGCAGAAGCAAAAGTCTGACTTGCATTCCCGGTTGGAGCAGGAGTCGTGTTTATATGAGAAGTAACCGCTAAACGGCCGGTACTTTCACAACTGTTTAAGGTTTGAGTGGCATAATACATGACACCATCAACCATATTGGTCGTAGATAAAAGTATGTTTCCATTTGTTGCAGCATCGTACCATTGTAATGAAGTTCCTGTTACAACTATGTCAGCAATGGTCGCTGCATTGCAGAATGATTGGGAATTGTTTCCGGTGGGAGCAGCAGTGGTGTTAATATGAGCAGTAACAGCAAGACGGCTTGCACTTTCACAACTGTTTAAAGTTTGGGAAGCATAGTAAGTAACTCCATCCACCAAATTGGTTGAAGAAGGAAGGATGTTTCCATTGGTTGCGGCATCGTACCATTGTAATGAAGTTCCTGTTACAACTAAGTCAGCTATGGTTGCTGAATTGCAGAATGATTGAGAATTGTTCCCGGTAGGAGCTGCAGTAACATTGACCTGAGCTGTGACTCCTAAACGAATTGCACTTTCGCAACTGTTTAAGGTTTGGGAAGCATAATAGGTAGTTCCATTCACTAAAGCAGTACTGCTTGATAGACTGCTTCCTCCATTCGCAGCCAAATACCATTTTACGGAAGTTCCGTTAATCGTTAAATTGGCAATAGTTGCAGCATTACAGAAAGTTTGAGAAATGTCACCGGTGGGTGCATCTGTAACGTTAATGCTTACATTCACTGCCAAACGATTTTGGCTTTCGCAGGTGCTTACCGTTTGAGAAGCATAATAGGTTGACCCTTGAGTCAAGGCAGTTGAAGCGGTTAAAAGGTTTCCTGCTGTTGGGTCATCATACCATTTGATAGCTGTGCCCAAAGCGGTTAAATTGGCAATGGTAGCTGAATTACAAAATGTTTGGGTAGAGTTTCCTGTGGGGGCTGATGGATTGGTAATGGTTGCAATAACGGCTAATCGACCGGTTCCTTCACAAGCATTCACTGTTTGAGAAGCATAATAGGTAGTTCCATTTACCAAAGCATCGGTTGAATTATAAAGCGTTCCTGCACTGGTTGCATTATACCAATTGATATTGGATCCGGTAGCAGTTAAGTTAGCAATGGTTCCAGAGTAACAAAATGCTTGATTTGCACTTCCGGTTGGAGCGGCAGGGTTGCTTAAGGTTGCCGTAACATTTAAACGGAAAGCACTTTCAATGCCACTTACCGTTTGAGAAGCATAATAATGGGTGCCGTTTGTCAAAGCTACAGTGGATGCTAATGCTGTGCCACCGAAAGCTGCGGCATACCATTGGACATTGGTTCCTTCGGCAACAAGATTTGCAACAGTGGGTGCCGAACTTGAACAGAATGATTGGCTTGCATTACCGGTTGGCGCTGAAGGACCTGCATGATTACCTGCGTCAGCACCAATGTCAGTAGGAGTGAAGTCATCACGAACTTGATTGTCAAAATCAGTAGTAACTGCACTAATAGCGGTTCCCATACCATCACAAGGAGTTCCATCCAATACATGTAAATTGGGGACAGCATTCGTAGGATCGTTGAATTTAGGATCTAAGTTAAAACTGTTGGCATCTTGAGATGTCACAATGGGTAAAGCAGTTTTGTTGGCACCATAATATCCTAAAGTACCTCCTGTACCGGTAACAAAATAGTCGTTGTAATCGCAAGTTAAAGTTCCGCCTGTGGTAACAATATATATAGGATAGTGTAAATTGCTTCCACTCACTGTTGAACGTGCATTCATGAAGATGTTATTGCGGATGTCACGAGTATTTGTAGTTACCGCACTGTATAAGCAATATGATTTATTGGTAGCGCCGGAAACCAAGCTGCCTCCCATATAAATTGAATTGAAGAAAATGTTGTTGTTATTGTTTGCAGCACCGGTTTCATAGATGCCGTATAAAGTGGTACGGGTAGTTCCTCCAAAGCTAATCATGTTGTTATAATAAGAAGTAGCTCCGGCAGCAATTTTAATTCCATATAATGAACCTCCGGTTGAAGAAGCTCCCACTGGAGCAGAACCATAAATATAGTTTCCAGCGCAAGTATTGGCAGGGGAAGTTCCTGCAGAAAAATAAATGCCGATGATACTTCCTGCAAAAGATGAATATGAGCTGCTTAAATTGTAGATGGTGTTTCCGTTTACTGTTCTTTGAGTGGTTCCGGATAAAGCGATACCCACTACAGCAGCAGTATTGGTTGCAGAAGTACTTGCTCCGTTATTTACCAAGCTATAAATGGTGTTATTGTTAATGGTGTTGGTACCGGCTGAGCAGTTAATTCCTATACAAGTACATGCTGCAGCAGAGGTGGAAGTGGTTCCATTTCGCAAGTTTGCAATGGTATTATTGTTAATGGTTATAATTCCTGTACTTGAATTGTTAATCCCATATACATTCTGAGCGGCTTGAGACGCCGGTGCAATGGATTGAATGCTGTTTGCAATGGTGGTACTACCAATAGTATTAAAACTGATGGTAGCATTTCCTGTGCTGCTTCTGTTGATGGCAATAACATGGGTGGGTTGGTCACTGGCTGTATTGGTTCCGCTGATGCCCCCAATCATATTGTTTTCAACATCAACTGTGCCGGATCCGGACAAATTCATTCCATATACATAACCATTATTGGCAACACAACTTCCGGTAATACTTCCGGTTGCAGTAGTGGATCCAATGGTGTTTCCGGTAACCGTACCAATATTTAAATTTCCGGCCGAAGAGTAAATGCCAACAAAGGGAGCAGCTCCTGAAGTTCCCGTGGCAATATTGGCAATGGTATTTCCTTGAACTGAGGTTGCCGTGGTGGTTCCTACTACTAAATAAAAACCGGTAACACTCATGCTATTTCCCGTGCTGGAAACCGACATGGCAGCACCCCCACATTGGGCAGCTTTTCCACCAAAGTAGTTTCCTGAAATTAAAAAATTATTTCCAGATGTATTGTTGATATAGATTCCATATAATGTACTGGCACTTGTAATGGAAGTGGTTTCCCACATGCTGTTGTTAGAAATGGTCCAATCGGTTGATGCTGCTCCTAATTGGAAACAGTAAGCAGTACCGGTACGGAAAAAGTCATAAATTAAGTTATTGCTAACAATGTTGTTTTTATTTTCGTATCCCACTGAGCCAACAGAATATACAACATTGGCAACGCGACCGCCTCCATTGGTAATGCTATTATTGTCAATAAGGTTGCCTGAGTTTCCATTTCCGGAAGTGGCTGTAGTAAAAGAGAAAATACCACCTGTGGTTGCTGTAGATGAGCCTTTAATAGTGCAATATTTTACGGCATTATTTTCAGCTGCATTGGTAAATAAGATGGTACTGGCTGAAGTACCTGTATTGGTGTTGGTAATAGTCAAAGCACTTGTGGAGCCTGTGGCATTTACACGACCATCAATAGATACTGAATCAGCACCATTTAAGCTGATAAGCGCGCCGGCTATGGCTCCACTAATGGTGTAACCTGCCGTGGTTGGATAAATTTTAACGGAAGAGTAATTGGCACTTCCGGTACCGCTGGCATTGAGCACTGCAGAAGCTGTTTCTGTGGTGCTGCTGGTAATTTGCAGGGTAATGGCTCCAGAGATGGTTCCTGCATTAATCGCGTCAAAGGCCGCTTTTAATGTAGTGTAATTGGCTCCGGTTCCAACGGTTTTTACGGTTTGTGCATTTAAGCACAGCACGCTCAGGAACAAAGCCATAAGCATGAGGATTTTTTTTAGGTTCATGTGAATTTGGATTAATTTAATTGTTATTATGATGTGATTATTTGTTATATATTTCACAATGCAAATTTACTAAAAAGAAAGTAGTAAATATCACCTTGAAATCCGAATATAGATATGTTTAATTTCTAGATACAAATTGTGAATGCAATAACAAAAAAATATAGTTTAAAATCCAATTTTCTGAATTATTAATGATTTCTTAAAGTGATATTAATCCTTTTTCAATACTGAATAAAATTATTTATGTCTTAAAAATTATAACAATGAAAGATTAAATTAAAAGTTAAAATGAAAAATCGATATTTTTATTAACAAAATTCAGGAAATTTATTTTGAAATGTAAATTAGTTAAAATGTTAGAAAAAATATTGTTATCAATTGAACCATTAAAGTGATTAATTCAGCATTTCAGGTCTGTTTTTCCAAATTATTTCGATTGGGTTTGCATTGGGAGGAGGTAGAAAAGACAGGAGACTGAAAAAGTGGAAAGTGGAAAGTAAAAAGTGGAAAGTAAAAAGTGGAAAGTAACAAGTGGAAAGT
Source organism: uncultured Bacteroidales bacterium (assembly GCA_964543995.1). GTDB lineage: Bacteria > Bacteroidota > Bacteroidia > Bacteroidales > CAIXTV01 > CAIXTV01. Next base: position 19 of record CAZJBB010000128.1, on the reverse strand, counting down.
AAAAAGTGGAAAGTGGAAA
>CAZJBB010000127.1:0-9000 GCA_964543995.1 uncultured Bacteroidales bacterium | reverse complement strand
TTCCAAGCCCTGAAATAAAAATTTTATTTTCTTCCTTACTATATGTTATATAATTACCAAATGCACTAACAGGATCCATAGTGGTATCGTTCATGTAATTTTGTGTTTGTTTCAACCATTTAATAGTACCAGACGTATCCATTTTCATTAAAAACATTTGCTCATTTGGCGAATTTTCAAAATGTATTCCATGGGTATTATCAAACATTACATCTTCCGAAGGAGAAATATGCAATTGTGAAGTGCTTAAAGAAACATATCCCGTATAATACATATTCCCTGCGGAATCATTCACAACATCCATTATTCTAATATCCGGCCTAATGCTATTGCCATTTATAGACGTTACTAAGCGCTTATACCATTGTAATTGATATTGAGGAGAGAATTTATACAATATTGGCTGACTTTCAAATAAAAATGGAACCGAATCTGTTACTGGAATAGTATCTAAATATAAAACATTTTTAGGATTATTAAATGTAGTTAATGAACCAAAAGCAAATAAACTTCCTGAATTATCAATGCTTAATGTAGGTCTTGCCGGTAGGCTTGCGTACGTTACATGATTGTAATATAGAAACTTCTTTTGGAGCAAATTCCCATTAAAGTCTAAAACTAAAATAACATTATATGAAACAGCAGGAACCCAAGGAAATGCTTTGTTGAAATTTTGACTTATAGGAGGGTATGTCCATTGATATGATAAAAGATTGCCATATACGGTGGTGTCCATAAAATATGTTGTATAATATTCATCAAAATGCACACTACCAAATAAATAAATCTTGTTATTTATAATTTGCATGTAATTAGCATAATCAGCGAAAGACTGGGAATTAACCTCTTTATGCCATAGACACTCCCCTTGTTTTGAGAATTTAGCAATATATGTATTGGCATCATGCGAAGCAAACCAAGGTAAATCAGTATTATTTAGCTGTGTGCCATTGCCATAAGTTCCAAAAACATAAGCATCTCCTATAGAATCTAATGCCATATGCAGAGGCTCGTTGTATTCAGTGCCATCAGCCCCGTATTTTTGCGCCCATTGCCAACTTTGGCTAAATAGTTGAGTAGAAAGCATTATTAATATAAAAAGAAATAGCTTTTTCATAAAGAGGGTAAGGTAAGTGAGTGAATTGTCAAAAAGACACATTTATTGCCGGATTCGTTGCCCGGAAGTAGAAAATTATCTTTTGGTAGTCTTTTTGGAGGAAAATGGACTTCTCGATTGCACTCGAAGTCCCTAGGTCATCGAGTACCGACTTGTCGGGATCGAGATGACTCATTGGAAAGAGCAAGGACTTCTCGATTGCACTCGAAGTCCGTGAGGTACTAGATTAGCCACAAATAAGCTCTAAGGTTTATTGCAATTTTAGCAGAAATAAATCTACGACCCCTATCGGGGTCGAACAATCATGGCTAATTCCTTTCTATAAACCTTTAATCCCTGCGGGATTATTTCGGGAAAATTACGGAATTGCATGAGTATGTTTTCTTTTCCGTCTTCAAACTTCCGTCTTTTTTCGACCCCACCCAGCCTCCCCTGCTAGGGGAGGTGCGCTTTGAAAGCGGATTGCCGGTAAGTTATTCTGCGAAATCAGAGATACAATCTGCGGAAATCTGCGAGAAATTTCCGTCTTCGGTCTTCAAACTTCTGTCTCCCGTCATTGCACTTTTCTCTTTTCACTTTTCACTTTCTTTCGGTCTTCCGTCTTCAAACTTCCGTCTTTCCTTCCGTCTTTTCACTTTCCACTTACCGTCTTCGCTCTAAATCTATATCTTTGCACAAAATTTCGATTTTGAACAAAACCCTACTTTTAATTTCTTTTTTCTTTTCGTATCAATTTTGCTTTTCGCAGCAGCTAATTCTTTTTGAAGAGGAGCAAATCGAATCGTATTTGGTGAAATTCACTACCCATCCCAATGAAAATGAAGTTTATACAAATCTGATAATTAAAGAAATAGCAGAGAATACAGGAAAACCTATTTCATCTATTCAATATAGTTTTTCTTTTAAAAATCTACTGAGGATTACCAAACTTTCGAAAAACGCTTTTCAGGCTACCATCGAATTAAAGGATGGGTTTTGTAAAGGGGAAATATATTACAAAGGGTTTTCGCTTTCCGATTTTCTTTTACCCTCGTCAGTAGATATAGAAGCAAAAGTGGTCGGTGGTCAAAATCAATCAATTAAAAGCGCAATCTTCAAAAATGTTAAAATCAAAAATGAAACTACTGCTCCTTTGGAATTTCATTTCGAAGATACCCTTCAACGACCCTATAAGCTTTTGGTGGAAAATAAAACCTTTCATTTTGACGAAAATTCTAAAAAGGCATTTTTTCATGGAATACATTTGATCAATGCGTATTACGAAACGGATCATATTTTCAAAGAAATACAATCTAAATTGGAAAGCATTCATTTTGAAAATGTGGATATGCTTACTTTATATGATTACACCCTAGATGATGCCGAAAAAATGATAGAAAAAATTGCTAACTATCATTTCATGGAAGCCTTGAACCTAAAAATGAACGATCCTATAAAATTTAAAGATCAATACCCCTGGTTCTCAAATGATATTGAACAGAAAAGAAATAAGCTGGACAATATGCTTTCGTCTTTGGACATGGTTTTTTATAATAAGGCCATGGAGTTTCTTCAAATATACGATTTTGAAAAAGCCATGCATTATTTCGATAAAGCCATTCAGTTTAATCCTAATTATCTTCCGGCTTATCTCCAGCTTTCAAAAACCTATTATCTTGATAAACAGCTTGATAAATCAGCCGATACCTTGTTGTTTTTACTGAATAAGCCTCGGCTTGGAAAGTCGATTCTTGAGGAGGCAAGCTTGGTGGGTAGCAATATTGTTGCAGCCTATATTTCAATCGCAAATGGATTGATAAGCGATGAAAAGTACTTCGAAGCCATGGAGGTATTGAGTAAAGCAAAAAAGCTTTGTTCTAAGACAATTCATATTTCTTGCCCTTGTGAAATAGCCAAATTAATGACGGATGCAAAATACGGGATATACAATAATTTTGTGTCCATTGCTCAAAAGGCGCTTAATACCAATAATATAGATTTGGCCTACCAGTATGCAACTGATGCTTATGATTTTCAACAACAGAATAAAGAATGGATTTTATTTCCGACTAAGGCAGATGAAGTCCTGGCCGAAATTGCGGATATTTATATTGAAAAAGGGATGAATTTGAATCAGTTACAAAGTTACTCATCGGCTCTTATTCAGTTAAACAAAGCATTGCTTATTTGTAAATCTCATCAATACATAAAATGCAGCGACAAGTTGGATTGGTCCATAGGTGTTTCTCATTCAGGTATTTATCAAGGAATGTTAAGCAATGTTAGTTATCTTTTGAAAACAAATCAACTCGAGCGAGCGGAATCAATGATAGATACGGCTAATAAATATCAAACAGCGCATAATCAATATCTTACTGAATCATGGGAAGTTCAATCCTTGATTAAAGAAGCGAAATCTATTCATTATCAAAAATATATTCAAGAGGGAAAACAGATGCTTTCTATAAATTTGCCGGAATCTGCTTTATCCAAATTTGAACAGGCCAAAGAATTGGAGCAGCATTTTGATTTTAAAAAGGACACAGAGCTGCCTACCCTCATTAATCAAACCGCAAAACCCATTCTTTTGCTTAAGATTTCCGAAGGAAAAGTTAAGGCATGGGGAAACGAATTGGATATAGCCTACTCAATGTTAGATTCGGTAAAGAAATGGCAGGTGAATTACTTATTGTCAGAGGATCAGGAGATTAATAATTCCATTGTGGACTTCAAAGAAAAAATTTTCAGCAGAGAATGTCAAAATTTGCAAAATGGTTTTGATGATTTGATATTCAAATCAAACATGCAATTGAAAGGAAATGATTATGTATCCGCTTATACATTGCTAGAGGATGCCATTATCCTTTGTGAGAAAAAACCCGAATGCAACATCAAAAAAAACATGGCAGCAGCATTAAAAATGCAAATTGAACCGGCTTATACCTTTCAATCCATGTTGTTGCAAGCGGATAAAAAGTGCAGTGAAAGCGAATTGCAGGAAGTCATAGATCAATATACAAAGGCCGGACAATATTATAAAACCCATGCAATAGAGAAATATCATTTAAGTATACTGCCTCTCGAAGAATGGGCGAGTAAGAAGGTTGGGAATAACTTTTTAGCTTATACATCCAACTATTTAAATGAACATGCAGCGCCTGAAAAGGCGTTTTTTCTGCTCAAGGAGCTGAAAACCAGAAATTACCCTTTGAATTACGCCATTCAAATTCAAGAAAATATTGCAAAAACTTTGGCGGTAAAAGACAAACTCAAAGAGCCAAATGCAGATCCGAAAACTAAAATTGAGATGTACACAAGCGGTGACAAATGGTTTAAATATTTCAATAAGGCCTATATAAAAGCATGGAAGTAAACCTAAGATATAAAAACGAAACTAAGTTTGAAAGAAAAATAAATGATGCTTGTTTGAAATATCAGAAAAATGTTTATCTTTGCACTCCGTTTTTAAACATATAGCGAAATGGCAAAGAAAAATAAAGAAGCAAGAGTTCAGGTGATATTGGAATGTACTGAGCACAAAAACAGTGGTGTTCCGGGTACTTCACGGTATATCTCAACCAAAAACAAAAAAAATACTCCTGAACGTTTAGAGTTGAAGAAGTATAACCGTATTTTGAAAAAAGTAACTATTCATAAAGAAATTAAATAATTAAAACATGGCAAAGAAAGTTGTTGCAACCTTACGTACTTCTTCCGGGAAAGATTTTGCTAAAATTATACGTATGGTTAGATCACCCAAAACCGGAGCTTATACCTTTAAAGAAAGTATTGTTCCTAACGACCTGATTAAGGAAACTTTAGAGCAAAAATAAAGTATTATTGAAAATTTAAAAAAACTTTTTCCAGTAAAGGGAAAAGTTTTTTTTTTAATAAAATGTTACCTTTGCTTTTTAATTATTATTAAACATGGCATTTTTTTCATTTTTTTCTAAAGAGAAGAAGGAAGTTTTAGAACAAGGATTGTCTAAAACCAAGGAAAATATTTTTTCCAAGCTCTCTCGTTCAATCATTGGGAAATCCAAGGTTGACGAAGAAGTATTGGATAATTTGGAGGAAATACTCATCCAATCCGATGTGGGCGTGGAAACCACCTTGAAAATAATAGCTAGAATCGAGCAAAGGGTGGCCAAGGACAAGTATTTGGGAACTCAGGAATTGCACAAAATTCTTAAAGAGGAAACGGTAAGTTTATTGCAAGACAACAAAACCGCTGACCAAACTGAATTTGCTTTGCCGGAAAATATCAAGCCCTATATTATCATTGTGGTAGGAGTCAATGGCGTTGGAAAAACCACCACTATAGGGAAATTGGCGTATAATTATAAAAAAGCAGGGAAAAGCGTCGTATTGGGCGCAGCGGATACATTTAGAGCCGCCGCTGTAGATCAACTTAAAATTTGGGCTGAAAGGGTGGATGTTCCCATAGTAAGTCAGGGCATGGGTTCTGATCCTGCATCGGTAGCATTCGACACCGTAAAATCTGCCATAGCCAAAAATGCTGACTTAGTGATTATTGATACTGCCGGGCGTTTGCATAATAAACTCAATTTGATGAATGAGCTTTCTAAGATTCAAAAAGTCATCAAGAAAATTATCCCGGAAGCTCCCCACGAAATTTTATTGGTTCTGGATGCTTCAACAGGTCAAAATGCATTTGAACAAGCCAAACAATTTATTTCCTTTAGTGAAGTCAACGCAATTGCATTGACCAAATTGGATGGAACGGCAAAAGGAGGGGTGGTTTTAGGAATTTCGGATCAATTTAAAATCCCCATCAAATATATTGGCCTAGGTGAAAAAGCGGAACATTTGCAGGTCTTTAATAGCGCTGAATTTGTGGATTCTCTTTTTGGAAAAAAAGATCTATAATTAATTGTTGTCATTGACTTTGAGAATTTGCTGTGCTGAAAAATGCAATGGTTTTAGATTAAAAATCAAATATTTGTTTCTTCAATAAGGGAATATACCTTTTTATCATTATCTTTACCCAAAATTTTAGAAATGAAAACATTTTTGCATAAATCTATCTTTATTGGTTTTATAGGGATTGCTGTTTTATTATCTTCTTGCAAGGACAATAAAAAGTACTTGAATTTAGGCATAAAAAAATATAATCGAGGCGATTATGCCGGCTCTATCGAACAATATTCTAAAGCCATTGAACTCAAAGCCGATTATTGGGAAGCATATTACAATAGAGGACTTTCAAAGTATAAAATGAATAGTTACCAACCTTCGATAGAGGATTTTCAAAAATCACTTTCCATTAACCCGGACAATGTGAATGCGTACTCCTATATCGGGAAAAACTATATGGGATTAAAAAAATATGAAAAGGCCTTGGAAGCTTTTAGTAAAGCCATAGAACTTAATCCGAAAAATATTGATATTCTGTTGAATAGAGGAATCGTTTATCGAGAGCTAAAAAACAATGAAAACGCCATCAAGGATTTCTCTGCTGTAATAAGCTTGGACAGTACCAAATTTGAAGCCTTTTCTTATAGAGGTCACATGTATAGTCTCTTAGACAAATTTAAAGAAGCACTTTCTGATTTAAACAAAGGCGTTTCCATAAGTCCTTCTGATACTGTTATATACAATAATAGGGGATACGTTCTTTTAAAACTGAAAGAATACGATAAGGCTTTGAACGATTTTGATAAAGTAATTCAAATGGACACCGATAATTGTTTTGCTTTTCGCTACAGAGCTGCTATTTACATTGAGAAGAAAAATATTCCAAAAGCTTGCGAAGATTTTAAAAAAGCAAACGCTTTGAAATATGGTGAAATCTATGGTAATGATGCCGAAGAAGCTTTTAAGAAATACTGCAAATAAACCTTTCTTTTCTCTTAGTGAAACATCCTTTTCCCCCAAAAACAAATCCTAAAGTTACCTTGGTGACTTTAGGATGTTCAAAAAACACTGTTGATTCGGAACGTTTAGCCGGGATATTAAAGAATAACGGACTTGGGGTTAACTTCGAGAACGAAAAGCAATCGCACCCAATTATCATTATTAATACCTGTGGATTTGTAAATGATGCAAAAGAAGAATCCATTGATGTCATCCTTCAATATGCTGAAGAAAAAAGAAAAGGCAATGTTGAGAAAATCATTGTTTGGGGTTGTCTAACTGAACGTTACAAAACCGAACTGCAATCGGAAATTCCTGAAATTGATGCCATTTATGGTATTGAAGCTTTTAATGAAATCGCAGCCCTTTTAACATCGGCCCAAAACAAGCCTTTTTTGCAAGAAAGGGTGGTTTCAACTTTGAAACATTATGCTTATCTGAAAATTTCGGATGGATGCAACCGTAAATGTGCCTTTTGCGCCATTCCAAAAATTAAAGGAACCCACCGCTCTTCGCCCATAGAATTTTTGGTAGAAGAAGCGAACTTGCTTTCTGAAAAAGGAGTGAAAGAACTTATTTTGGTTGCTCAGGATTTAACTTCCTATGGATTAGACATATACAATAAAAAGAAGTTGGGCGATTTGCTAATTCAACTGAATGAAATTGAGGGGATTGAATGGATTCGCTTACATTATGCTTACCCGGTAGGAATTCCGGCTGAAGTGATAAAAATGATGCAGGCCTTACCAAAAATTTGCAAATACCTCGACATTCCATTCCAGCACATTAGCGATCCTATGCTGAGCCTAATGAAAAGGGGGAATACCAAGTCTTCGACCTATTCACTGATTGAGAATTTTCGGAATAAAGTAGAAGGTATTGCCTTGAGAACCACATTGATCGTAGGTTTTCCGGGGGAAACTCAAAAAGATTTTGCGGAGTTAATGGAATTTGTCAAAAAGGTGCGCTTCGAACGCTTGGGCGTTTTTAAATATTCCGATGAAGAGCAGACTTCAGCGTATAACTTAAAACCCAAGGTGAGTGAAAAAGTAATGCAAAACCGTTTCGAACAAATTATGGAGTTGCAACAACAAATCTCACTCGAAAACAATCAAAAATTCATTGGCAGTATCCAAAAAACACTTATTGATCGCAAAGAAGGGGATTATTTTATTGGCCGCACCCAATTTGATTCTCCCGAGATTGATAATGAAGTCATCATTCCTTCGACTCCAAAAATAAAACCCGGACATTTTTACGATATCCGGATTTCGGAAGCCAATGAGTTTGACTTAAAAGGAAGTTTACCAGCTTAATACGCAAAAATCGGATACGTTGACATCATTTGTTTTACTTTATCCTTAACGGAAGCAATTTTGCTGTCGTTTTCGATATTGGAAATAACTTCATCAATATAATCCACAATAATAGGCATTTGCTCTTCTTTTAAACCACGGGTGGTGATGGCAGGAGTTCCTACTCTTAACCCAGAAGTGGTGAAAGGAGAACGGCTATCGAATGGCACCATGTTTTTATTTACGGTAATATCGGCTCTTACCAAAGTGTTTTCTACTTGTTTTCCTGTGATTTCCGGAAATTTACTTCTTAAGTCAATCAACATCAAGTGATTATCAGTTCCCCCTGAAATTACATGATACCCTTTGTTCATAAAAGCCTTGCACATAGCGGCGGCATTCAGTTTTACTTGTTTCGCATATTCAAGGAATCCATCCGAAAGGGCTTCTCCGAAAGCAACCGCCTTAGCGGCAATTACATGTTCTAAGGGACCTCCTTGAACTCCCGGAAAAACAGCCGAATCAATAAGCGTTGACATCATTTTGATTTCCCCTTTTGGAGTGGTTAATCCCCATGGGTTTTCAAAATCTTTGCTTAGAAGAATCATACCTCCTCTTGGGCCTCTTAAGGTTTTATGGGTTGTTGTGGTAATGATATGACAATGGGGAACAGGGTTGTTCAGTAAGAGATCGGAAGAGCGTCGTGTAGGGAAAGAGTGTTCAGAGCCGTGT
>CAZJBB010000126.1:0-9008 GCA_964543995.1 uncultured Bacteroidales bacterium | reverse complement strand
TACACGGCTCTGAACACTCTTTCCCTACACGACGCTCTTCCGATCTCAGAACCCAGTTTATTGGCTACCGGATCGCTTATTTTTAACTTCCATTCATTGGCAAAACTGTATGATGTTTCGTCTGCAACACTTTCAATCCCATTATTATTAACAATGCCTTTAGAGCTGCCATAATTCAAATAAAAAGCGGTTTGCAATTTCGAACCCAAGCCTACTTCAAATTCCAAGCTGTGGTCAAAGGCTCGATAGTAATTTTCTCGTTGAGTACGCATGGTGGTCCATACTTCTAATTCTTTTTGCCCCTTATTTAAAACCCCGCTTTGGTATGTAAAGCTGAAAATACGATCTTGGGCTTGAGTTTCCATCACAAAAAACAACAAACATCCAAAAATAATTTTTCTCATAGGTTTCAAGTTTTAAGGATAAATATTATCCCTAAACACAATCTATGTACTGAAAGTTCAGCCTTTAAGTTTTTTTTTGAATTCGGGTATAAGATGATTAAATTGAAAATATTTCCTCAGTGATCTTGAAGAAGAAAGGCGGAAGTTTGGAGACCGAAGACGGAAGAATGAAAAATTTCTTGCAGAATCCGCTGATAAAAACGCAGAATCCGCTGATAAAAACGCAGAATCCGCTGATACTCTATTAACTAATAGGCATTAACCAATAACTCCTACCAAAGACCGGAGACGGAATAAAAATGAATGCTCTTAAACATTATTCTTGAAAAATTGTATTGATAATTTCCTTATTCAAATCCTTGACTTTCTCAATGATAGGAATTACCGTTTGTTCATCAAATTCAACATAATCAACGTAATCACTTTCTTGGCGCCAGTCTATTAAATGCGAATATAACTGCCCAAGTTCAATGCTTATCTTTTTCGTTTTTACAAAATGATGGCTGAATTGAGTTTTTATACCGCTATGAGTTTGCGCTTGAATATTATTTTTATAAAGCAATGCATTTACGAGGTGGAACGCAGAATAATATAATCGGTTTACACAAGAGTTCCAGCGTTTTTTATCAGCTAAAATAAGTGCGTCTTCTAAAACTTCTTTCGATTTTTCAATGCGATATTGGATATAATCTTCCTTAGTTACTGTCATGAAAGTAAAATTCCTTCTTTCTTTATATTTTGGTAAAAGGGGGTTACTGAATATTTTGTTTCCCATAATTGTTTGGAATAAACAAAAGTGGATATGGCTTCACCAACTTCTAATTCAATATCATATATTTTGTTCCTAAATTCAATTTCAGTTGTTTTATTCAAATAATTAGTATTCACTAAAATTAAAATATCCCAATCTGATTCACTGCGTGCAGTTCCTCTGGCATGTGAACCAAACAAAATAACTTCAGCATTAGGATCCTTGCTCTTTATACTAGAGCTGATGCGTTTTAGTATGAATTCATCATTGCTGGTCATTTGTGTTTTTTTTACAAATATACAAATATTTTGTAATTTAACCACTGCATCACCTTTTAAGTTTTTTCATTGTTTCTCGCAGAGTTCCTCTTAACTAATAACGCTAGAACCAATTACTACTTACCGTTGAACCGAATAAGGAAAGTATGCTAAATATTCTTTAATACAACATGCTGAAAACCTTGTGCAGTGGGCGCCTTCCATCTCAAGGAAGGCTGGGTGGGGTGGGAAAAAGACGGAAGCTTGAAGACCGAAGACGGAAGAATGAAAAATTTCTCGCAGAATCCGCAGATGAAAACGCAGATGCCGCTGAAGAATGACATATAACTTATTAACCTAATAACCAATAAGCATTAACTAAATCCTAGATTACAGCTTTTTCATCGCTAGCAAATACATCTTTTTAATGCTGTTTTTTTCTTCCCTTTCCACAATGGATTGAATTGCAGGAAGAAGCTCTTGGTGGTTTTGGGTTTTAAGCTTCAGTATTTTACAAAGGGCAAAAGCGGCACTCCATCTAACAACTGTTCCTGTATGTTCAGTATTGGTCAATAAATGGGTAATGGCGTTATTCAAATTTTTTGGATATAAATGGGCAATGTTACCAATAACCCGGGCCGATTCCCATTTTACCCTTGGTGCTTTGTCTTGTAATGATTGGGTGGCAAAACGCAAGGTGTTTTCATTGCTGATTTCAGGTTGGGCTAAAGTGGCATGTTCTAAGGCCTCCATGCAAGTGGCTTTGGGGGATTCTTTTGCAGTAGACGCAAATTCAATCAAGGCATCTATGCTTAAGGTTTTATCCAGCAATTGTTTGCTGATCAATTCGGTTTTTTCTTTGGGCTTTATGCCTTTGTCTATAATATACTCGTGTAGTGTTTGCATCTCATTTATTTTTGTTGTTTCCATCTTTCTAATCGGGGTAAACCCAGGGTCATAAAGTTAGCAACCCACCGCTGATATTTCATCTCCACCATTTTATCGATTATCAATTTCCGCATTTCCTTAACGCTAATATCTCGAGTAAAGGTGCCCTGCTGATAACATAAGCTACAGTATGTATCTGAAATACTTCCATCTGCATTGGTTCCTCCTCCTTTTGGGTCCTTATCTAAAGGCATCATGCAGCTTTGACAAAATTTGTTTTTCTTTTTCATATCATTTAGTAATTATGGGTTCTTAGAAAGAGCCATTTGTTGAGTCAAATAACCCAGTTTATAAAAATCGAACATGCTCATATTGGAATTCCCATGGATCAATAAATATCGAAGCAAGGGTTTGCTCCCCAAAAACACCCAACGGAAAAAAGGGGTTAAGTTTTTGTTTTTCAGCTTTATGTAAAATTTCAATAAGGTTAAATCCTCAATAAATCCTTCCTTGTCGGAAATAAAACCTAAGATTTTTATCAGATTTAGTATGCCTTTTTCGGTTTTCTCAAGAAATTCCAAATTGGTTTCGAGGTCACCGTTCAAGACCGGGTTTTCAATATGGTGAATGTGAATCCCATTTTTCTTTAATTCAAACCCAAACAAGGTATCTTCATGACCGTATTCGCTAATTCGGCTATCAAACTTTATTTCGTTCAAAATGGCTCTGCTAATCAAAAAATTGTTGGTCATAAATGAAGCATTCGGATGTAAAGCCCTGGTTTCGTAAGGTTTACTTTCTTTTTGAATTCCATATTTCCATCGCAACAAGTAATTTTTTCCGGGATTGATGTTTGCAAATATCCTACCCCCACAAATTACAGGATGTTTGGTTTGCAATAGCGCATCTACATACGTTGATAGATAGCTTTCGCTGATGATCTTGGAATCGCAATCAATGTATAATAGATTCTGAGCATCGGTATACTGAAGAAACAGGTTTCGAATAATGGAACGACCGACATTTTTTTCCAGCTCAATATAAGTATGTTGTTTACAAGTTCCTCTGTTGATCTTTTTATAGTCCTCATCTGAAGCATCATCGATTAGAACGATTTCAATAGGAATACTTTGCTTAAGAGATTGCTCAGTAAGTGCATTCACCAATTCCGTGACATCAAAGTTGTAAATGGGAATGCAGATAGATAACATGTTTGAGTGTTGAAAATGATGTTTTTATGAGATAATCATGAATTGCATTTCACTAAAAAGCTTATACAAAGTTAAGCAAAGTTACGGAAAAATTCATTTTGATTAATTTATAATTCATTGGTTTTCATTTCAAAAACGAAAATAGATAAAGGGATTAAAACCGTAAGCGGTTATGGAACTTACCGAAAGAATGAAAAGCAGGGTACAAATTGCCGTCATCGCCAAATGTCTTTTTAAAGGATAATCATTGAAATATACCGCTTGTTGGATTTTTTCACCGATGCGGAAAAAGGCAAAGAAGCCAAAAAAGAGAGCCACAATAAAATAGGTATAAAACTCTGTATCCGGTTCTACATTGAATCCTAAATTATTGAAAGAAAACATTTTGCCGATGTAAACAAAAGCATCACTCAGCTTTTCGACTCTGAAAAACACCCAGCCAACGACTACAAATAGGAATGTTAAAAGAGTAGAAGTGTATTTTCCTATCCATTGGTAGGCTTTTAACAAGAAAACTCTTTCAAGTATCAGGAAAAAACCATGGTAAGCCCCCCAAACAATAAAACTCCATGAAGCTCCGTGCCAGAATCCGGAAGCGAGAAAAACCAAGCTTAAATTAATATATAACCTCGACTTGCTTTTCACTTTATTGCCTCCCATAGGAATGTAAAGATAATTTCGCATCCAATTGCCGAGTGTCATGTGCCAGCGACGCCAAAATTCTGTAATGCTTTTGGAAATATAGGGATTGTTGAAGTTTTCGGGAAACTTAAATCCCAACATTCGACCTAAACCCATGGCCATATCTGAGTAACCTGAAAAATCGAAGTAAATTTGGAAAGTATAGGAAAGTATGCCAATCCAAGCAGTAAAGCTGCCGATATCCCAATAATTCATATTGAAAATCAAATCGGCTTGTGCTCCCATGTGGTTGGCAATCAGTACTTTTTTAGCCAAACCTAAGCAGAAACGATAAAATCCTATGAGTTTATCATCGATTACATCCTTTCTGCCTTCAATAGGAATTTGATCGGCCAACTCATGATAGCGAATGATAGGACCGGCAATCAGCTTTGGAAATAGAATGATATACAATTGGTAATCCCAGAAGTTGTGCAATGGTTTGTGGACTTTTCGATATACATCCATAACATAAGTAATGGTTTCGAAAGTATAAAAAGAGATGCCAATGGGCAAAATCAGTTTAGTCCAATGAATTCCTGTAAATCCTGCAGAATGAAGCATCACATTTAAATTTTCAATAAAGAAATTGGAATATTTAAAGTAGCAAAGTAAGCCCAGATTTACGCTAATCGAAAGAGCTAACATTAACCTTCTGTGCAATAAAGTTTTGCTTACCGACATCCATTTTACCAAATGAAAATCGAGGAAAGTGGTGCCCAGAATCACAAAAATAAAACGTGGAGCACCCCAACTGTAAAAGAAAATACTAAAGATGAGTAAAGTGATGTTTTTGAACCTTTGAGGCACTAAATAATAAACCCCCAGTAAAATAGGTAGAAAATAAAAGAGAAATGGGATGCTGCTAAATACCATTCCTTAATTTCTCGTTTTTAGTTTACATAGCATGATTAATTTTCTTGCGAATTACGATTACTTGATGCAAAGCAAAAATGCAATTCAAGGGACTCCAAAACCATTCTTTAAATTTCAGTATATGCCTGAAACTATAGGGGAGGAGTGGTTTGAAATTCAATCCTCCGGAAATAATATATCTCAGATAATTGCTTAATGGTTTTTGATAAACCAATTCCAGCTCGGGAAATTTTTCTTGAAACGCCGCCAAATCCCTTTTAAAAACAATAAAGCTTAGTGCCTGGTTGGCGCCTTGCATGGCGCCTGTAATACTACTGTTCCAGCCGGACATATCTTTATCAAAAGTCTCAGAATCAGTCAAAGACTTGTAAAACTTATTCGCCACCGGTCCGTAATAGGGATCTATTAAAATACACCCCCCGCCGGGTTCCAGCACTCGAATCAGTTCTTTGAAAAACTTCTCGGGATCTTCGAAATGATGAAAGCAATGAATGCCATATATTGCCCTCAGTGAATTGTTTTCGTAAGGCATGCAAAGGGCATCTACCACTTGATTGGTAAAGGGGCTGGGCTTAATATCTGTACTGATAACCTCAGGATAAAGTTTACTGAAAAAACTGCTTCCGGCACCAATTTCTATTCGAAGCCCTTTCCCCACGAAATATTGCTTATCCAATTTCATTATGGTATGGTAAAACTCGGTAGAAATATCCTGCATGTATTTGCGCTCCGAAAGTATAGTGCGGTGAATGTTTACAAATTCAACACTATCAGGATCAATGCCTTGCAAGCGATTGTCGGTCAGTTGTCTGCGAATATAGGTAAGGATGCTCATGAGCTTAGTAGCTCTATGCTTTCGGAATAAGTCCTGGGAGTGAATTCAAATTCATTCAGGTCTTTTTTGACATCAAAAGCTTGTAATTGCTTTAATCCAAGTAAGTTTTCTGAAGTTAACTTAAAGGGAATATGAAAGTATTGAATCATATTAAAAGTAAATTTCAGGATAAAATACGGAAGATTCACGAAAACAATTTTCTTTTGATGAATGTTGGCAAGACAGGAATATAAATTTCGAATTTCAATAGCCTCATTTTCCGAAATGGCGAAAATCCCATGTTTCTCTTTTTCTAATCCTATTTCAATAACTTTCGCTAAATCTTGAATATGAAGGGTTTGCAAAGGCTGCCTGCCACCGTCAATCAAAGGAATTAGGGTGTGTTTTCGGATATAATCATCAATTTTCCGGAATAAGCCTCCGTTTCCAAGTACCAAACCGGGTTTGAAAACCAATTCATGGGGTTGGTCGAATTGCTTTTCGAGAAAGAACTTGGTTTTGCCGTATTGAGAAAGTGAGTTTTCATGTGCCGACATGCTGGAAATAAAAACGAATCTTTTGATGCCAATGTTACGGCAATAATCTCTAAGTTTCAATGTGCCCTGAATATTGTTATCATGGTTGTTTTTATTACCCGTAAAAGTTTCTATCGCACAATGAATTACATAATCAGCCTGTTCGAATAGCTCAGCTTTAATATCCTTATTGAGTTCGTATTGTTCAGCAGTGAAATTAACATGCTTTACATCAGGATGGGTATGATGGCACAGTCCTTTGACAATGAATCCCTTTTGAAGGAAATAATTCACCAAATAAGAGCCAATAAACCCATTGGCACCGGTAATGACTATATTTGGTTGGGATTGTATCATTGTACCGAACCGTTAGTTATGATTTCTTCAGCTACGCAATGGGCATGGGCCATAATGCTAAACGTAATTCCTTTGGCCGGCAAAAAAGTAAACCCTGATCCATCAGCAATATATACATTTTTAGTCACATGAATTCTACCGTTTTTAGAGGAGGTACCCGGTATTTCTTCATCAGAAAAGGGAACACTTCCTGCATAATGAATGCTGGAGCCAAATCCGGGATTAATGGTTTTTATAGGATACACATGCAGTCCATGTAAGGCTTTTTTGAAAAGCGAAAGCTTCTTCTTGTAATATTGTTTTTCTTCTTCACTTTGCGCATAATGGGCTTTAAGTTTATCTCCTGTATAAGAGTGCGTATCCTCAACCAATTCGTAATATTTCTGATTGGAAAATTGGTCAGGGAAATGCAAGCCGGCAATCACAAAAGCAGATTGCAGATATTGCATGATTTTTCTCCCGTCACTGAAATTGAGTGGAGTCTCCTTAATTAACTTGTATAAAAGCAAGCTTCTATAAGTGAAAATTGAAGAAACCAAAACATCTTCGTTTTTCCCATCTTCATCAAGGTATAAAACGGCTTGTGCAACACTGGTTTTTAATTTGCTTAAGGGTTTGCCCAGCATACTTGGATACAGGCAGGGAATATAATTGTATGGGTTGGATAGCAAAGGCAAGCGTTTTACTTTTTCAGGCATGGAACGCAAAACAATACGAGCAGTCCCCGGAGCACCGGTAGCCAGAACCATCTTTTTTGATTGAAATATTTCTTTTTCGTGAGTCAAGGTATTTAAAGTTTCAACTTCCACAACGCCTTGCTTTTCTGTAAATTTAAGTACCAAACGCTGATTCTGATAATGGAAGTGATTGGATTTCTTCAATTTATCAATTGTCATCCATGGTCTATACGTATGTTGAAATCTGTCGGTGTAAAAATCATTATCGAAATAGCTCGTTTTTTTTCGTTCGTCAAGGTCTTCGGTTAACATGGCCATGGGAGGGGGACCAAAGAAAATTCCTTTACGATTGAATTTTGAGGATTTTTTTAAATAGGTTTTATAAATGCGTTCTGCCGAATTATCCATTTTCAATGGTGGTTGCACTTTTTGTAAATCACCAATAGAGTATGGCTTAGTAGTTTCCTGATCTCCTGATATTCCAATCCTATCGGCAATTATTTGATAGGCAGCTTTCATTTTTTCGGAGTCTAAACCTGCTTTTTTTAGCTCCAAATCTGAGTATACAAAGGCGCCTCCTCCCCACCCACAGCCCAGACCGCCATACGCTAAACTTTCCATTGGGAAAAAGGTATCCGAATCCATCGGAATGAACTTTTCCACATTTCTTATTATGTGTTTTCTCGATGGGGTGAGTTGAGATCCGGTTTTTATGTCATCAAACGGAATGGCTTCAAAATCGTCACCCAGTAAATATCGATGTTGGCTAGTATCCATTTTGCGAAAATCTTCGAAAGCCATATTAGGGACAATGTCTTTATAGGTAGTATCCACTTCCCCAACATCCAGCATTAACACTTCCAACCCGGACTCCACCAAGGTTTGGGCCGATTGGGCTCCGGAAGGACCTGAACCTACAACAATAACATCAAATATCTTACTCATTTTTATATGTCAATTTAAGATATATGCTGCCTGAAATCATATAAAACACGGCCATCATTCCACTCAAAGTAAATTGAATCAAATACCAAGGACTTCTTTCTTTCTGGAAAAAAGCATCAGAATACAGGGTCTGTGATTCAAGGATGGCTAATAGAAGGGAAATGCGTTTTCTAATAGGACTGTTTTTGTTTACCACAGCTAAGCCACTATCTATTAATTTTAGATAGAATCTATTTCTTAACATGCGGTTCCAAAGAAGCTTTTCTTTTTCAGTAAGAGGAATGTTAAGTATAGATAGCGCCTGTAAATATAAATTAAGCACTTCTTCGGAAGCATTTTTCCCAATCAAGTATTGAGTCAAAACGTGGGCTTCATTTCTCAATTCCATGAGTGTTGGAGTCTTGAGCAAACTTATCTTTTTCTTTTGGGAGTGTTTTTTGCTCTATTTGTTCCAATTGGGTCTTCATTAAAGCAATTTCCTGGCTTAAATCTTTGTTTTTGTTGTGAAGCTTGGAAACCACAACCGAAAGATGAATTAAATACACGAAAATAGCAAAGATAGCGGCAGATCGGAAGAGCACACGTCTGAACTCCAGTCACCTGAAGCTATC
>CAZJBB010000125.1:0-9072 GCA_964543995.1 uncultured Bacteroidales bacterium | reverse complement strand
GTATGCGTTGCAAACCGAATTCCGTGAGTAATGATTCCAATTTGGCGTCTTGCTCTTCTTTCGAAAGTTTGGTGAATTCTAAAATGGCTCGGATGTTATTTTCAACCGTCAATTGACGAAATACCGAGGCTTCTTGCGACAAATACCCAATTCCCCTTTGAGCCCTTTTGTACATGGGTTCTTTGGTAATGTCCATGTCGTTGAGGAAAATCTTTCCGGAAACCGGTTTTATTAAACCCACAATCATATAAAAAGTAGTGGTTTTTCCGGCGCCATTTGGGCCAAGTAAACCTACAATTTCTCCTTGTTTTACCTCTATAGAAACTTCTTTCACAACAGTACGGTTGCGGTATTTTTTTACCACCCCTTCGGTATATAATCTCATTTTTTCCATTTAAGCAGGCGTTTCAATATCATTCCAAAATTCTAAAGCCCTTCGGGTATGAGGAATTACGATGGTTCCTCCCACTACATTGGCAACGGAGAAAATCTCGAAAAGTTCTTCTGTTGTCATGCCCAATTCATGACACCTTAACAAGTGGTATTTGATGCAATCGTCGCACCTCAGCACCATGGATGAAACCAAACCCATCATTTCCTTGGTTTTAACCGAAAGGGCTCCTTCCAAATAGGTGTTGGTATCCAAATTAAATATGCGCTTCATCACTTTATTGTCAGCGGATAATAAAGCTTCGTTCATCTCGCTTCGGTAGGCATTATATGCTTCGACCAATTTTCCCATAATGTGCTTAAATGATTCCTTCTCTTAAAATATCGTGCAGATGAATGATTCCAAAGTAGGTTTCTTCATCCAACACCAGCAATTGAGTAATGTTGTTCTGACGCATAATTTCTAAAGCATTCACTGCCAATTCCGATTTATCAATCGTCTTTGGATGGAAGTTCATGATGTCGGCAGCCGTCATGGTATCCACGGCAACTTCCTTTTCAAGCATCCTTCTTAAATCGCCATCGGTTATGATTCCGACCAATTGTTCTCCCTTGAGTACAGCAGCACAACCCAAACGTTTAGAGGAAATTTCCAAAATCACCGATCGAATGCCATCATTAAAAGCCACCTTAGGTTTTTCGTTAAGAGAGGCCAAATCTTCTACTTTTAAATAAAGCTTTTTCCCTAAAGAGCCTCCCGGATGGTATTTTGCAAAATCACCGGAGGTAAATCCTCGGCATTCCAGCAAGGCAATGGCAAGGGCATCGCCCAACACCAATTGCGCTGTGGTACTCGAAGTTGGAGCTAGGTTATTGGTGCACGCCTCTCTATCAACCGTAGAATTGATAATGAAATCGGCTTGTTTTGCTAAAAACGAATCTACGTTTCCCACTATGGCAATCAGGGTATTTCCCATCATTTTTAATAAGGGAACCAACATTTTAATTTCGGGAGTATTGCCGCTTTTAGAAATACAAATCAGTATGTCTTCCTTTTGAATGGTCCCCAAATCTCCATGTATGGCGTCGGCAGCATGCATAAAAACCGATGGAGTTCCGGTAGAATTAAAAGTAGACACCATTTTGGTTCCAATAATGGCACTTTTACCAATTCCGGTAACCACTACACGACCTTTTGAATGGTACATCAGCTCTACACAAGTAGCAAAATCCTTGTCGATAAATTGAGCCAAACCACTAATGGCAAGAGCTTCTTCCTTAATGGTATGCAAGGCAATTTGATAGATTTCTTCAGCAGATTTCAATTTGAGTGGAATTTGAATACAAAATTAAAATTAATAATGAATCCTAGGGAATTAATTCACTGGAAGGGATTTATATTAGGCGTGAGGGAATGGAAGAAAACCGGACTAAAGTTATTGGTTATTAGTTATTAAGAACTTTTTAGCTGCATCACCATTTTTTCTTATGTAGAAATCAATTAAAAGTTTTTTTCGGTCTCTAAGCTTCAGTTTTATTCCATCTCCAATCTTCCCCTATTTTCTTGGGAACATCAATTCTATTATCATTTCATCAAAAGCTTTTACCCCTTTTTGATTTAGATGATCCGAATCGAGAAAATGAATAGAATCTTGTAAATTCATTAATGGGTTGAAATTGATGTACTTAGCATAAGCGCTCATTCTCTTATCAAAACCCATGGGGTCGTCGTATTCCTGATAACGAGATTTGGAAATCGGTATTTGAACCAAAAACAAGGGAATGTTTCGTTTTTTTATGTTGGAAATGATGCGTTCGAATGCCTTCATCTGATTTGGAAGGTAGGGATACTTTTGTATAGTTGACGGAAGTTTCTGAAAAGGCACAATCTTACTTTCCACGAATCCACCTTTTATATAAGTATCATTGTCTTTTACCACCTCCTCTTTAAAATTGGTGTTTTTCCCGAATAAATCTCTGTACCAGCTATATATCAATGTGTTATACACGTACAAATGATTTTGTTTGAAAGCCAAACCAATCGTTTCCTTATCGTTTTTATCATTAGCGATAATATCTAAGGAGGATTCTACTCCATCAATAGCAAAAGTGATGGGGGATACTTCGTAAATGATTATCTTTGGGTTAAGCTGATCGAGATATCGATTTAACAATACTTCGGTTTGTAATGGCGTTTGAGACTTAGACCCCAAATTGAAACAGCCATAGCCTTGTTTTTCGAAAATTCGAGTATCAAAACTACGGTAGCAACGAGACTGACCCAAGAATAGGATATCTACATTCTTAATGTGTTTCACCTCCTGCAAACGAGTGTACATGTGGCCGTATGCCCCCATCCTGAATTTTAGGTTTTGCTTATATAAATTGGGAGCCACGTTTCCCCAAAATATCAATAACAATAGATAAAAAAGGATGCTAAATGGCAGAAAAAGCAAAACGGATTTTATAAATTTCTTCATACCTTAAAATTGGAAATAAATAAATGGGGTTTGACTCGTTTGCATAAACATGCCAATGGCAAAAATGATTAATGAATAGAATGCCCACCTAAGGGGTCTTCTCCAATGTAAGCCCAAGGCTTCCAAAGCGTAGGCTTGAGTTCCTCCTACCCATTCCAATCCAAGCATTATAGCAACAAAAATCAAAACCATGTACTCACTGAATTTCCCGGAAGGCAGGGCAGGCATCGAAAATATTGAAGTAGAAAAGAGGTTAAGATAATAATGATAAGCTTGTTCAAGGGTTTGAGATTTGAATACGATAAACGTAAACATGACAATGGCAAATGTAGTCATCATGTTTAAACTTTCCCTGAAGTTGGGCAATCGCTTTCCTTTAGCAATGGTTTTCTTTTTAAACATAGAACCTCTTAAAATCAAGGGAATAAAATAACATCCATGCAAAAAACCAAAAACCACAAATGTCCAGTTGGCACCGTGCCATATTCCCATGAGGGTAATATTAATGACGATGGCCAAGATGATTCCCAAATTACCCCAATCTCGAAAAGCAATGCTCAAAGGAGTAAAAACATATTCAGTGAGCCAGGAGGTTAATGAAATGTGCCATTTGCGCCAAAACTCTGCAATGTTTTGAGAGAAAAAGGGAAAGTCGAAATTTCGAGAAATGTTAAACCCAATAAGTCTTGAAAACCCAATAGCCATATCGGAATATCCTGAAAAATCGGCGTAAATTTCTATGGTATAAATAAAGGCTCCCATCAATAAGGAACTGGCAGGTAGAACTTGATATTGATCAAAAATTTGACTTGAGATGCTAGCGCAGTTATCAGCAATCACCACCTTTTTAAATAAACCCCATAAGATCTGTCTCAATCCATCGGTTGCTTGGGTATAGTCGAAGGTTCTTTTCCTTTCCAATTGTGGAACAAAGGTGATGGCTTTATCGATAGGACCTGACAAAACGGATGGGAAGAAGGAAACATAATTAAAAAAGACGACCCAATCTTTGGTGGCAGTTACTTTTCCCTTATCTACATCCAACAAATAACTTATGGTTCTAAAAGTAAAAAAGCTAATGCCTAAGGGAACTATAATGTGTAAGGTCTGAATGCCTAAATGCACCCCAATGGAGTTGAAAGCATCGTTAAATGAAGTGATGAAGAAATTGAAATACTTAAAAAAAGCCAAACCCCCAATGCCTTGAATTAAACCCATATTCAGCAAATATTTTTTTTGCTTTTTACTTTTTGCTTTTTCAATAAAAATTCCAAGTAAATAGTTCAGTAAGGAAACACCCACCAATAGGGATAAAAAACGCCAATCGGCATAAGCATAAAATACATAACTGCCGCTAAGTAAAAATAAATTCTGAAGTTTCAGATTTTTATGAATCCCCCAATATACTGCAAAAAACACCGAAAAAAACAAAACAAAAACGAGAGAATTAAATACCATATTCCGTCTAATTATTTGATAATAAGGATTTAATTCTGCTAAAAGCAGGGATGTCTTCGCTGAAATTGCCGTTCATTTGCAGTTGCATTATTTGATTGACCTCTTTTTGAAGGCTTTTGATGGTTTCAAAATTAAAGCCCTGATCATACAGGTAAGCTACCATCCATAAGCTGGTATCCGGGTCAATAAAAATACAGTTCCTTATGTTTTTGAACATCTCGGCTTTCTTTTGGGAAGCTTGAGCATAACTCATGGTACTATGTTCCCAACTGCTTCCAATTCCGGAGAGTCCAAACTTTTCCCTTTGTTCATAAATGGAAGTCTGCTTCATGTAGTAGAATTCCTTGAGGGTATAAAAATCAATGCCCGAATTTTCGATAAAGTCAATATCTTCTTGAATGGTGGCATCGGTTTCTCCTGGATAACCCACAATAAATGCAGCTATACTGATGATACCATGATTTTTTAAATGGGTAATTCCTTCTTGGAATTTCTGCTTGGTCGCCTTTTTATTCATGTTTTGCAGAATCACATCACTGGCCGACTCTAATCCAAGATATACTGCACGACAACCCGAATCCTGCATCAGTTTGGCAATTTCTTCATCGATAAACTGTACCCTCAAAAAGGAAAACCATTCGATGTTGAATGGCTTGAGGATTTCGAGAATTTCAATAAAACGGGATTTGGGCACGTTTAAGGTGTCGTCAATAAAAATCAATCGACTAACTCCTGTTTTTTCAATAATATGCTGGATGTTATCCTGAAATGAAATCATTCCTTGCTGGTGAAACCCCTTGGCTGTGGTAGGATAAGAACAAAAAGCACATGCAAAAGGACAACCCGAAGATGAGCGCAATTGAAGGGTATAGTTTACAAAATCCAATTGAAGTTGGTCTAGAGAATTGAAAGATGACAGTACAGGCGCATTCCAAACCTCCTTGGTTTTTGTCAAAAGGGTGTTTGTAAAATCCTTTGATTCAGTGTAAAACAAATTGTTGACTTCGTTTAAAGAGGTTCCTTTTTTAATCGCCAACATCAAATCTTTGAAATCAACCTCTGAATTGAAAGCGTGCAAACAGTATTGAATGCCATTTTTTCTCATAATGGTTTCCAGTTCTTCTTGTTCACCATTGATATAGCGTTCATTAACAAAAGCGCCTCCCAGTAAAATGGACGCTTCAGGATACATTTTCTTTACCTTTTTTGCCATTCTTCTGATTTCACTCGCAGATAAGTGAAAGGTAGTGGATATGGCAACCACAGGTTTTAAGGAGCATGCCTCATAAGCTGAGCAAAAGTCATCCCATTGGGTATCGAAATTGTTGATAATCCGTGTCTTAATATTGAATTCAGCTAAATAATTTGCCAAATGAATACCATTAAAACCCGGTAAATTCCAAATATTAAGCATTTTTTTTCGGTCAGCAAGACTTGCATCATCGAAAAACTGTCCGTGAAGAAAGTAGTTGAAAATATCCAAATGGGAATGAAATCCTTCTTTAAAATAAACCATTCTTGGATAAATTAACTCCTTGAATAATTCGAGTCTGTCTAATGGCAAAGAAGCATATTCGTTGTAATTGGCAACGTCCGATTGAGAAATAAATATGATATCTACATTCATTAAATGACTCCTATATTAATTTTCCCTTTAGCCACCACAATATTTTCCGAATTCGTAAATTTGAACTTGAATTCAGCCACATTTACCGATTCGAAATAATCGACAACATCAGCAGTAAATAACAGATTATCATTCAAGTACACAGGGTTTTTGTATTGCATTTCCTGAGAATGAATAATGATGTTTTTAAGGGGAAGACATTCGCCAATAAAGAAGGAAAGAAAGCCGTTTAAAATATTCCCATGCATGACTTTATCTTTAAACCCTTTGCTCTGAGCAAAAGTTTCGTTTACATGCAATGGGTTTTGATCTTGAAATGTTTGTATAAACCCCTGATAAACAATATCAGAGACCACAAACTCATGCGTAAACTGAGAATTTTTCTGTAAAAACATTATATTTTTCCAACAATACAATCAATCATTTCACCCACGTTTTTCCAAGTTTGTATTTCTTTGGAAGTAAAGCGGATTTTAAAATGTTTTTCAATGGCAACAATTAATTGAATATGGGTGAGCGAATCCCATTCCTCTACGTCTTTAGCGGTAGTTTCCATACTCAATACGATATCATCATTGTCCAGTATATCTATAAATATTTCATTTACTTCTTGTAAAACAGCTTCTTTTTCCATTCTAAGTTATTTGATTGTAATAAAACATTTTTTGTTTTGGTATTCTTTTACATTCAGTTTCCACTGCCCTTGAACTTCTTCAAATCCAAGATTTGCATAGTGGTCTTTCACCATTTCGTTTTTTGCCGTTGGAATATATTCTCCAATTAGAGTCGAAAATCCCATGCTTTTTGCTTTTTCAACAATGGTATTCAAAACAAAATGCTCCATCCCTCTTTTTAATACCCTACAGCTCATAAACCAAGTGTCGATAAATAAGGTGTCATGGCTTTCCTTTTTCAATATGATAACGCAAATTAAACCATTATCACCAAACTTATCTTCGAGTGTAAATGCAAAAGTAATATAATCTTCTGAATTGCCAAGGACTTCAATATCCGCATCAGTATAACGTACGGTTCTCAAATTGAACTGGTTGGAGCGCTGAGAAAGTTGAGCCACCCTGGGCGTGTTGAACTTATTGAAAGGTTCCACCAAGGAAAGCATATTCAGACTTTGCAGAAAATCATCTTCATTGGTGAATTTTTTTTGAACCTGACTTCGCTGCGCTTCCACTTGGTATTGTTGGGTACGATCGGCATCTTCTTTTGAAAAGGAAACGGTTTCAAAAAGATTCAGACCATATAAAAATTCCAAATAATCTGCAGGGTCTTCCGGTAATTCCGGTACGGTAATTTCGGGTATATTTTCTCTTACCATATTTCTTTCGAAAGGGTTATCGTCGAGAAAAACCATGGAATCGAAACCGATATTCAGTATGCTTTGAATTTGACGGATGTTGTCGGCTTTGTTTTCCCAATTGGCCATAAATACCGCAATATCTTCCAGCTTTAGAACCATATCGGGATGCTTTTCAAAGGGTTCCTTTGCTACCGATTCGGTATTTTTACTGCAAACCGCCACAATGATTCCTCTGTTTTTCAATTTCTTAATCCAATACTGAAACTCGGTAAAGGCTTTTCCAATACCTAAGCTCCCCAACTGAATGTTTTCCAAGCCGTCGTCGCCGATAATTCCGCCCCAGGTGGTATTATCCAAGTCTAATATCACACATTTCTTAAATTTACCTTGCAAAGCTGCAATAATGTCGATGGTTCTTTGAGCAAGGGCAGGCAAAACATCAATACTCAATACCATCTCGGTATTGATGTACACTGAAGGCTGGAAGAAATTCAACTTTCCAACCGAGTTTTGGAGGCTCGACAGATCGCAAATAAATACACTCGGATTTTCGGTTGCCAATACCATCAAACCATAATTCAACTTGCGGAGTTGAAATAAAAACGAGCTGGAAGTTTTGTTGGCGAAATTTCCAAAAACAATATCATCAATCTCATTAAAATTGTAAAATATAATTTTGGCATTGAGGTTTTTAGAAAGGGTGGCATTAATTTCTTCAATGGATTCCAATTGTTGGGTGGCAAAATTTCGATGTTGATCGGGATGCAATTTGTTATACTTCCCCAGCAATTTATGAGTCGCTTTATAAACAATAACAATCTGAGGATTAAAATGATATAGTTCTGAATCGGTATCAAAAACTTGTCTTTCTATTTGATCGAAATCGGCTTCCCAAATTTGAAGGTCGTAACCAAAGTCATACCCCCTTCCTCGAAGTGCTTGGGATAAAAATTGGGTAGCCGTATCTCCCAAAATTGCTACCTTGATGGTTTTAAGTTTTGAAAAATCCTGTTTCAGATTTTTTTTGAGTTGGGCAAAGTCTTTCATGTAAGGCTAGGTTAATTCGGCAGTGAAAATGCTTGTGTTGTTATGCATACCTTTCAAAGCGAACACAAAGCTAAGCAAAGATTTTCAAATAGCACCTTATTTTTTTCGTCATTTGCTTTGTAGAGAACCCCAATTAAGGCATGAGTTCCTTCCTCCTAATGCCTAATTTGGGATAAACGCGAATAATCGCTATTTTTGCAGAAATATTTATGGATTCTATGGATACAAGTCTTTCGGTATTTATTGAAACTTTTGGTTGTCAGATGAACTTTTCCGACAGTGAAATTGTGGCATCAGTGATGCAGCAAAATAACTTTAAAATGGTGGACAATGCCAAAGCAGCCCATGTGGTTTTTATCAATACCTGTTCCATCCGAGAAAATGCAGAACAAAGGGTGAGAGGTCGTTTACGAGAGCTGAAAGCATTGAAAAAGAAAAACCCCGGTATGCTGATCGGAATATTGGGTTGCATGGCCGAGCGCTTGAAAGAAACCTTGCTGAAAGAAGAGCAGATGGTGGATTTGATTGCAGGACCGGATGCCTATAGAAGTTTGCCCGAATTAATTGCCAAAGCTCATGAAGGTGAAAGGGCATCGGATGTTAAACTTTCCGGTATAGAGACCTATGACGATATAAGCCCGATTCGATACGACTCCAACGGTATTTCAGCATTTATTTCCATTATGCGGGGCTGTCAGAATTTCTGCTCCAGATCGGAAGAGCACACGTCTGAACTCCAGTCACCTGAAGCTATC
>CAZJBB010000124.1:0-9162 GCA_964543995.1 uncultured Bacteroidales bacterium | reverse complement strand
AGCCGAAACCTTCTCGCTAAAGTTTAGTTGTTTTTGATTTTCATTTTGAATTGCTATAGCTAAGGCACCTTTATCCTTATAACGAATTTTAACCATAAAAGGCTGATTCTGAGGCACAAAATCATATTTAACAAGGTTAACATCTTTAATATTAAGGGAGTCATTCAACAATTCATCTTTAGTGCCAATATATACTTTATTTTCCAAGGGATCAATTTTGGTCACAAAAGCGGGATGCCCTAAAGCAATGCCTAGCCCTTTACGTTGACCAATAGTGTAATATGGAAAACCATTGTGTTTACCTGCATTTTTTCCATTGCTTAATATGAAATCACCTAATCCAACTCTGGTATCAATATCAGGTATTCTAAATTTTAAGAAATCGCGATAATTATTATCCGGAATAAAGCAAATTTCATAGCTTTCCTTTTTTTCGGCTATTTGGTGCAAGCCATGTTGGTGGGCAATTTCCCTGATTTTATCTTTTGTAAAGTTTCCAAGGGGAAATAAGGTTCTGGATAAATTTTCTTGAGACAATCCCCACAAAACATAAGATTGGTCTTTATTCTCATCCAAGCCTTTAGAAAGCACGTATCTGCCATTTTCGAATCTAACATTTGCATAATGGCCTGTGGCAATATATTTACAATTTAATTGGTCTGCTTTTTTAAGCAGAGCACTCCATTTCACATGAGTATTACACAATACACATGGATTTGGAGTACGTCCTTGCATATATTCACTTATAAAGTCGCTGATGATAAAATCTTCGAATTCTTTTCTCAAGTCTAACACAAAATGAGGAAACCCCATATTTACAGCAACCATTCTTGCATCATTTATAGAATCAAGACTACAACATCCGCCAGGATTTGAGTTACTTATGGTTGCATCATAATCGTAAGTTTTCATCGTAATGCCAACCAAATCATAGCCTTTTTCTTTCAACATGATAGCTGCAACGGTACTATCAATTCCACCACTCATGGCAACCAAAACTCTTGTCTTTTCCATATATTATTTTCGATTCCAAGACCGTAATATAGCAGATTTATCCTCATCTGCTATTACTTCTATTTCACAAGGAGGCTTTAAATTCAATTTAACCTGCTTCGATTCAAATTCTTCTGTAGATTGAATCGCATCCAATTTTATGATAATTTGCTTGTTAATTCTTAGAAAGCGCTGATCTCCCAACACCTCTTCCATTTCATCAATTTTATTGTCAATGGCTAATTTGCTTGCATTTTTCAGCATTAAATGCACAGTGTCCCCTTTTTTATAAATATAAGCAATGGAATCACAGTAAACTGGAAAATTCCGATTTGTACCCACGGTTACAAATATTTTTTCTTCAATCAATTTGTTATTAGCATACTTTTCCATGCGTAAGCTCAATCCACTTTCTTTAAAGTACATCCATGTACCTGATTTCAAACCGTTTGAATAAGTACCAGAGACTTTGGTTTTCCCTGAAGAATAAAAATGCTTAAACAATCCATTCAAAACATCTTTCTGATAATTAGATTTCGATTTGATAGTTCCATTTTCATAATATTCTATCCAATCTCCCTCCTTCATATCTGCTTTGTAATTGATGGTTTGATATAATTTCCCACTGCTTGGATAAAATATCGACCAAACTCCGGTCTTAACTCCTTTATCATAAAGCTCTATCGAAAGTAAAGTGTCACTATCATTATAATAGCGCCATGTACTGTCTTTTTTTTGCTTCCAATAGGTTCCATCCGACATTTTTTTCCCTTCCGGATAATAGGTAATGGCTTTGGAAAGCTCTCCATTTTTAGAATAATCCACAATGGTTTTCAGCTTTTTATCCGGATAATAGTATCGGAATTCACCAAAAGGTTTATCATTCAAAAATTGCCCTTCATATTTTAATATATTTTTATCCCATTTCCTCCATTTTCCTTGCTTAAGACCTTTATTATCAATCTTATTGGTATCCGTTTGAGAAAATACATTGGGATTAAAAACCAACAACATTAGAATTAAAAAAAGTGTTTTCTTCATAAAATTATACTTCATATTACATTAACGAAAAGAGGCTTGATTTGTTTTCTTATCCCTTACAAATAGCGCAAATTCATATAAGTTATTAAATTGAAAATCAACTAATTCAGGACAATTTCTGGGTAAAATTACATCATTTCCAATTAAAACGGTGTTCATGTTGAGTTTTTTCCCAAAGAACATGTCATTTTGTGTATCACCTACCATAACGGATTTAGAAAATTGAATTCCGGGAAACAGTTTTCTGGCTTGCAAAGCAAGACCAATATTTGGTTTGCGACACAAGCATTTTTCCGAATGTAAATGAGGACAATAAAATATTCCATCCAATTTCCCTCCTGCATTTACAATTTCGTTTCCCATAAAAAAATGCACGTCAAGCAATTGACTTTCAGTCATTAAGCCCTTCCCTACCCCTTGCTGATTGGTGACTACAAATATTTTCTCAAACTGTTCAGACAAAATCTTACAGGCTTCCAATACTTTGAACTCAAATGTGAACTCTGAAACTGATTTCACATAATTATTAATTGGGCGGGTATTAATTACACCATCCCTATCTAAAAATAAGTATTTAGCAGTCTCAAGGAAGTTATGCATTTTAACGAGGGAAAATAGCAAGTTCAACCATTTCGCAAAGAATATGCCCCACCAAAATGTGAGCTTCTTGAATTCTAGCCGTACTTGATGAAGGAATTTCAATTAATACATCGCAAAGGTCTTTCATTTTTGCGGGATTTTTTCCGCAAAAACCAATGCAAAACATTTCTTTTTGCTTAGCCGTTTCCAAGGCCTTAATAACATTTCTTGAGCTCCCGGAAGTAGAAATACCAATCAGTATGTCCTTTTTCTTCCCAAAAGCTTGAACCAGACGCGCATAAATTTCATCAAAAGAGTAATCGTTAGCTACGGCGGTAAGATATGAAGAATTCACATGCAGTGCTTCTGCAAACAATGGAGGCCTATCGTACCCAAACCTCCCGCTAAGTTCTGCCGCTATATGTTGAGCATCAGCTGCACTGCCTCCGTTTCCACAAAACAATATTTTACCATCATTTCTATACACATTCACCATCATATTGCATACTAATTGAATGTTATTTAAGAATGCATCATCTTGGAGCATCCTTTGTTTTACTTCAATTGATTCTTGAATTGCTTTTTTAATTTGCATAAGGATGGTCAATGATTGCACGGGCATAATTATCCCAACTCATATTTTTTGAGGTTTGGGCAATATTATCTTTGTTTATCGGATTTTCTAATGACCGAAGCATTGCTTGCGCCATAGAATCAACATCATTGGCTTCAGCAAGATAGCCATTATAGCCATCTCTAATGGTTTCAGGGAAGTGTCCTACTTTTGTGGCTAAACTTGGCAGCAGAAAATTATAGGCAATAGATTCCACACCGGATGGCGTAGCAGTTAAATAATACAAAACGATGCTATCACTGATTTGGAAATACTTGTGTACATCTTCGTTTGGAACAAAATCGATGATACTAACCACTTTATCTGAAATATTCAGCTCATTAATTAAATTCAAGGGTCTATAATCGCGTTCATCATCTTGCTTTCTCAGAAAAACAGACTTCGCAATACCAAAGAGGGCATTTTTAACTTTGGTACTGAACTTTTTAGAGTCAAGCGTTTGCCAAAACGCTTCACCTACAATGAGTAAGGAAACATCGTCTCTTTTTTGAGCCACTTTGGCAAAGGATTCAATTACGTTATGAAGACCTTTGTATTTTCTGATAAAGCCAAAAAACAAAAACACGTTCTCTTTTAAACCTAATTTTTCTTTTTGAGCATTAATATCAAAATTGGGATCGGGCTTAAACATGTCATACACAGGATGATAGAGTTTAATTACCGGCTTCCCATCCACTTTTGAGTTCTTATCATCTATTACTGAGAATTTGACATCAGGAAACAACTTTGCCAATTCTTCGGCTGTTTTGTATGAATGCACCACATAGGTATCGGCATTTTTGATCCCCATCTTAGTAAAACGTGTATCTATAAAGCTTCCTTCTTTCTGTACCACAAAATGCATATCGAAAACAACTTCAATTTGGGTATGTTTCTTAAGCCTTTTAGCAATATTTCCCAAGGGCAATCCTTGAATCGCAATTGACCATTGAAAAATCACCATTTTTGGGTTTATTTCTTTTATTAACTTATAAGTGGCTTTCCAAGTTGAGGGTTTATTATAATTGGTAATATAATGAACTTTAATATTGGTTCCTTCTAATTGGTCTGTTTTGCTTTTTCGGTCAATAAAATCTCTAGGGATAATGGCCGGATATTGTTGGGTCCAAGAAACAATATGAACTTCAACATTGCCCATTCTGTCGAATGCCTTAGCTAAAGAGGTGTTGTAATTTGCAATACCTCCTTTAAACATTGGGCCGGGACCAAAAGTAACGATTCGGTTGTTCATGAAATTCAATTACTTTTTATATTCCCCTTTGCTGATTCGAACACAAGCTGCTTCGTACACCCTTTTCATTCCTTCTTCTATAGTAATTTTAGGAAACCATCCGAAACGCTCTTGAACATAACTCATATCACAGTATCTTGAATGCACACCCACCGGTTTATCCAACAATGGTTTTATGGTAGGTTCATAACCAGCAAATTTCGAGAATAGATCAATCAGTTCCAAGAAAGACGTAAGCTTACCAGACCCAATATTGTATGCAGATCCATCTTTTACGTTGTCGAGCAAAATAAATATAAAATCGATAATGTCATCAATATGAACAAAATCACGACCTTGTTTACCACTGCCCCAAACCTCAAAAGGGTTTTCTTTATTTGCAGCCCGAGCGGCGATAGCAGGAACCGGATAGGTTAAATCCTGATCTTCACCATAACCGGAGAAGGGACGAATACACACTACAGAAACCCCATAATGTTTTGCTGCAATTTGAGCTAAAAACTCACCGGTGAGTTTCGACCAGCCATAAGTCATGTCAGGAGTTCCTAAATTGCTTGAAAAATCCAAATCCGATTCTTTCAACGCAATAGCATGAGTAACTGACTGCAAATTAATTGGATAAGCGGCACTTGAACTTGGATATAGCACTCGATCCGGTTTATGTTGACAAATCCAATAGAAAAATTCAGCATCAATTGAAAGATCTAGAGCAACCATCATGGGGTCGCCTTCAATTTTCGCTCTTCCTCCAACAATGGCTGCAAAATGGAAAACATCGCTGAATTTATCAAAGTCTAATTTATATTTTTCCTGGATAAATCTTGGGTTTTGACGAAAGTAGAATAAGAAATCCCTGAAGTCACCTTTCCAAAAATAGATTCTTTTGTCATTTCCAATAATTTCAATATCATCAAGCATTTCTGAAGTAAAATGCTCCATCCATTCCGATGGATGTGTACCGATGGATAAATCATCGACCACAAATATTTTATCGTTAGTAGTTTTATAAAGTCTTTTCACCATGTTTCTGCCAACAAAACCGCAGCCACCTGATACTAAATGAATTTTCATGAATGTTAAGTTTTAATGTAAGTTAATTCTATCAACAATTTGGTATTTATTTCTATCATTTGCATTTCGTGAAACCAGTTCGGCCAAGAAGCCTGTCAAAAACAATTGAGTTCCAATAACCATAGCAGTCAAAGCCAAGTAAAACAAGGGTTGGCTTGTGACATCTCTAGGATTAATATGTATAACAAACAGATAGTATAATTTTTGAACAATCAGCCATAAGGAAATCATGCCTCCTCCAAGAAAGAAAAGAGAACCAATGCTTCCGAAAAAATGCATGGGGCGTTTCCCGAAACGAGAGACAAAAAATATTGAAAGTAAATCGAGAAATCCATTTACAAAACGCTCGAGTCCAAATTTTGTAGTTCCGTACTTGCGTTCTTGATGATGAACTACTTTTTCTCCAATTTTTGTAAACCCGGCCCATTTTGCAATTACAGGAATATAACGGTGCATTTCGCCATATACTTCAATATTTTTAACGACTTCAAGTTTATAGGCTTTTAAACCGCAATTAAAATCATGGAGTTTAATGCCTGACATTTTCCGTGTAGCGCCATTGAAAAATTTGGTAGGAATGGTCTTGGTTATGGGATCATATCTTTTTTTCTTCCAGCCAGAAACCATGTCATATCCGTCTTTCATAATCATTGAATACAATTCCGGAATTTCATCGGGACTATCTTGTAAATCGGCATCCATGGTCAAGACAACATCACCAGTAACCGCCTCAAAACCAACATTTAACGCAGCTGATTTTCCATAATTTCTTCGAAAACTGATCCCTTTAACATTTGTATTAGTTATAGAAAGTTCTTGAATTACCTTCCAGGAGTTGTCTTTACTTCCATCGTTAATAAACAATATTTCATAAGAAAATCCATGTTCCAGCATGACCTTTTCTATCCAATTTGCCAGCTCAGGCAAAGATTCTTCTTCGTTGAGTAAGGGAATAACAATAGATATATCCATGGATTATTGAACGTCTTTAAACTTGTTTTCAAAAGAATTATTCTCTCTTTTGATAAATATAGCTGTAATAAGAGAGAGCAGCAAACCAATAAGTGTGTTTCCGATAACAGAAAAGAATGTCATCCACCCTGCACTGTACATAAAGGACATTTTATCTATTTCAGCTTCAGACATATTAGGGTTACGTTCCAACATATTTTCGATGCTGGTTTCTTTTATTTTGGTTAAAAGTTCAGGATCAATAAACTTTATCAATATAAAAAAGAAAAAAGCTAAAATGATAGCTGTAAAATCACTGATTAACAATCCTGAAGTAAATGCTTTTCCATAGGACATGGTACCATTTAATTCTTTGTTCCTAAAGGAAACAGTACCGATAATAATCCCCATAAGTAATACAAAATAAGTTAAAAGCTGAGTTAAACCTGAATCTGACAAATTTACAGCCCAAAACAGCAACCCAAGAATAATGTTTGCTCCTCCAACAAATAAAGCGATATACATTGCGTTGCCAACAATCGATTTTCTTTTATTTTCCATTTTATTTATTATTTTTTATATAAAAAATTATGAAATTTGGAAGAGTCAAAAAGTAATTTTGAAATAATATTTAGTTCTAATCAAAAAAAAATGTAATTTTGCATCGGGTAAGTCTTATACGACCAGCTCCTATGAACTCCCCCAGGTTTGGAAGAAAGCAAGGGTAAATGGTTGAGCGGTGCGATATAAGTAGCTTACCCTTTTTTTATTGTATTTTTTTTATCCATATAAATATATTATCTTTGTTTGATTTCAATTAATATACAATTAATATGGCTCAACTCATTAAAATTTATCCAGATAATCCCAATCCCAAGCTAATTTCTACGGTTGTGGAGTGCTTGAATGATGGTGGAATTATTATTTATCCAACCGACACGATTTATGGAATGGGATGTGATATCCTTAAAACAAAAACGGTTGAGAAAATTGCTCAAATCAAAGGAATTAATCTCCAAAAAGCCAATTTCTCTTTCATTTGTTATGATTTAAGTCATATTTCTGACTATTGTAAACCCTTAAACAACAGCACCTTTAGACTTATGAAAAAGGTACTCCCCGGCCCTTATACCTTTATTTTAAATGCTAATAATAAAGTGCCCAAACTTTTTCAAAGTAAAAAGAAAACGGTTGGGATTCGTGTACCGGACAACCTTATCACAAGACAAGTGATTAAGGATTTGGGAAATCCCATTATGTCTACTTCTATTCATGACGATGATGATGTTATTGAATATTCCACTGACCCGGAATTGATCTATGAAAAATATCAGAATATAGTTGACATTGTGATTGATGGTGGCTATGGCGACAATGAACCCTCAACAGTACTGGATTGTACTCAAGAAGAAATTGTTATCATTCGTCAAGGTAAAGGCAAAATCATTAATGACTATT
Source organism: uncultured Bacteroidales bacterium (assembly GCA_964543995.1). Lineage (GTDB taxonomy): Bacteria > Bacteroidota > Bacteroidia > Bacteroidales > CAIXTV01 > CAIXTV01. The sequence goes on along the minus strand of CAZJBB010000124.1, from coordinate 1,204 downwards.
GATGTTTCTCAGGTAAAAAATATTTTTACCAAAATAAATGAAAGTGCATCTTCAGAAGAATTTGAAATTCTCTTTCAAAATTCTGATGTTAAAATTGAAAGAATCATTTCTCATGGGCAAGCCTCTCCTCCTGGTTTTTGGTATGAACAAGAACAGGATGAATGGGTCCTTTTGTTAAGCGGTTCAGCTCAGTTAGAGTTCGTAAATGGAACACTTATCGATTTAAAAGAGGGTGATCATATACTGATTCCTGCTTTTGAGAAGCATAGGGTAAATAAAACCAGTAAAGATCCTAACAGTTTTTGGCTTGCTATTCACATGAAAAAGTAAAAGGATGCTGACTCAAAGACAACTTTTCTTGAATCATATTGCTCAAACAAGCGCTTTTCCCATGGGGCTTGAAATTGAAAAAGCCGAAGGGGTGTATTTGTGGGATGTTAATCATAAAAAATATCAAGATTTAATTGCAGGAATTTCTGTGAGCAATGTTGGTCATCGTCATCCAAAAGTAGTTGAAGCCATTGAGGTGCAGTTAAAAAAGTACATGCATTTAATGGTTTATGGCGAGTATATTCAATCACCACAAGTAAACCTTGCCTCATGCATTTCAGCTTTGCTTCCCGCTTCATTAAGCAATGTTTATTTTGTAAATTCGGGTAGTGAAGCCATTGAAGGCGCCATGAAATTATCAAAACGATTTACCGGAAGAAAAGAAATTATTGCCGTGGAAAACGGGTATCATGGAAGCACCCAAGGGGCTTTAAGTTTATGCAGCGAATACGACAGGAAAGCGCCATTCGAACCCTTACTTTCTGATATTCAATGGATTAAACTAAACACAATAGAAACGCTTTCGAAAATCACTTCAAAAACCGCTTGCGTGATTATTGAACCTATTCAAGGCGAAGCCGGTGTCATTGAATCTGACCAAGAATTCATGAATGCATTGAGAGAAAAATGCACTCAAACAGGAAGCTTGCTCGTTTTTGATGAAATCCAGACAGGATTTGGTCGTACAGGAAAGATGTTTGCTTTTGAGCATTATAACATTATTCCAGATATTATCGTTTTTGCTAAGGGCATGGGTGGAGGAATGCCCATTGGCGCTTTTGTTTCTTCCAAAGAAATCATGCAAACCCTAACCCACGGACCGGTTTTAGAGATCGGAAGAGCACACGTCTGAACTCCAGTCACCTGAAGCTAT
>CAZJBB010000123.1:0-9232 GCA_964543995.1 uncultured Bacteroidales bacterium | reverse complement strand
GTAATCATTGTCATCTTTCACTAACCAGCCCTTATCTTTAAATAGATTGAAGTTTTCGTTTGCCTTAGCATACACTGCTTCATCGTGCTCATCTATTTCTATAGGAAGATCAATTTCCGGTTTGATGATGTGAAGCAGAGAGTAAGGGTTTCCTTCAGCTTCCGTTCTGGCTTCTAAAGAATTTAATACATCATAAGGCTTTGATGCCAGTTGTTTAACAATGTTTTTAGGAGGTCTTAATCCTGAAAATGATTTAAGAATTGCCATGAGTGTAAAATTTAGTTTAATTATTTGGGAGTGTAAAGTAAATAATAAAACAAATAAGTTAAAAAAAAAGCCACAAAAGAATTTGTGGCTTCATTAATATATTGAAAATTAGTGCATTTGCTCGTCGTCTTCGATAATATCATCGTCGAAATCCGATTTAATATCGGAGGGTGATGCTGCTTTTGGGCCTTTTTGTAAGGAGGCAATCAGAGAACCAATCATTTTGGTGAGTTCCATCAAATGCATTCGTGAATATTCTTCCGATTCATCATTAATGATACCCAATTTATATGCCAATGAGGTAAATACCACGCATTCTCTTACCGAGCTTTTCGACATTTTTAGATAATATATAAACTGACTTTTATTTCGGGCCGAACCTTCTGCTATATACAAAGAAATGGCTTGAGCCGACTTCAAAAACGGTAAGGTTAACCCTTCTTTATTTGATTCAGGAAATAAAGGAGCCGTTTGATGAACCCATTCGACATAGTCTAATGCTTTGTGGTAAATTCTCAGATCTTCAAATCTGAAAAAACTGGTGTTTTCTCTCTCAGGTACCATGGTTTTTTTATTAAGTGATTGTTTTATGATTAGGAAGAAGTTTGAGGCTATTTATTAACTTTGAATGTTGTATCACCGGTTTTAATGAACTTAACGATTTGATTTGCAGCAGCAATACCCGCATTAATGTTGGCTTCAGAAGTCTGAGCCCCCATTTTCTTTGGAGTAAAGAAAAATCTGCCTTCAAATTTTTCCTTGAAAATGTCCTTACAATCCGGTTCAATATCTGAAACATATTTAAAATCAGGTCTTTCTTCGAAAATCTTGATAAGTGATTCCTCATCAATGACTTCTTTGCGTGCGGTGTTAACTAAAGTAGCTCCTTTGGGCATTAATTTCAATAGATCGTAATGAATTGATTTTTTAGTTTGGGCATTGGCCGGAATGTTAATTGAAACGTATTGACAACTGCTGTATAAGCCTTCAATGGTATCAATAGCCTTAACTCCACTATCTAAAATGGTTTCTTTAGGTATAAATGGGTCAAAAGCACAAACTTCCATACCAAATCCTTTGGCAATCATGGCAATGTACTTTCCAACATTTCCAAAAGCATGTATACCCAAAGTTTTTCCTCTTAATTCAGTGCCTGAAGCTCCGTTAAATTGGCTGCGTGCCATAAACAACATCATGCCAAATGCCAATTCATCAACGGCGTTTGAATTTTGACCGGGAGTGTTCATCACAACCACACTTTTATCTGTAGCAGCTTGTAAGTCTACATTGTCGTATCCTGCACCTGCTCGAACAACAATTTTAAGATTTTTCCCTGCTTCAATTACCTCTTTGGTAACCAAATCGCTCCTGATGATTACAGCATCAACATCTGCAACTGCTTGAATGAGTTCTGAAGCTTGTGTGTATTTTTCTAAAAGAACCAATTCGAATCCTGCTTCTGTGATGATTTGACGAATTTGGTCTACAGCTATTTTTGCAAAGGGTTTGTCAGTGGCAATTAAAACTTTTGTCATATATTTAATTTTTAGATTATGAGTTAGTGTAAACAGCAAAAATAAGTCGTAATTCAAAACAAATCACAAGACGTATCTGTTTTGTTTAATAAATTTATTTAAAAAATGTTAAATGGTTGTTTTTCAGGTCTTTTGATTGGCCAAAGAGCAAAGAAAAAGGCGTTTTGAAACCCAAAACGCCTTTTTATCATTGAATAAAGAGCATTTATAACACCTGCTTTTCAAATTCGTTCATACAATCAACTAAAGCTTGAACGCTTTCTATGGGTAAAGCGTTGTAGGTTGATGCCCTGAAACCACCCACAGAACGATGTCCTTTGATTCCAATCATACCTTTTCCTTTGGCAAATTCCATAAAAGCATCTTCTTTGTCTTTATAGGCTTCTTGCATAACAAAACAAATGTTCATTAAAGAACGTGAGTCTTTTTCGGCAGTACCGGTAAAAACTTTACTGGAATCAATAGCATCATATAAGAGTTTGGCTTTGGCTTCATTCATTTTTTGAATTTCTTTTACGCCTCCTAATGATTTAATCCATTTAAGGGTTTCATAAACAGTGTAAATGGGCATTACGGGAGGAGTATTAAACATAGAGCCCTCAGCAATATGAGTTTTATAATCCAACATGGTTGGAATTTTACGATCTACTTTACCTAATATGTCTTCGCGAACAATAACGAAAGTGACTCCTGCGGGACCTAAGTTTTTTTGAGCTCCACCATAAATCAGTGCATATTTAGAAACATCCACAGGGCGGCTTAAAATATCGGACGACATGTCAGCCACTAATGGAACATTGCAACTATAGTCCTCTCTGATTTCTGTACCATAAATCGTGTTGTTAGTAGTAATATGGAAATAATCCATATCATCAGGGATTTGATATCCTTTGGGTATATAAGTGAAATTTTTATCGGATGAAGAAGCAACTACATTTACATCACCAAAAAGTTTGGCTTCTTTAAGCGCTTTTTTTGCCCAAACGCCGGTTTCAAGGTAAGCTGCTTTACGGTTCATGAGGTTGAAAGGAACCATGCAAAATTGCAAACTGGCGCCACCTCCTAAGAATAACACATGATAACCTTCAGGGATGTTGAGTAATTCTTTAAATAATGCCACTGCTTCGTCAATAATGGCTTGAAAATCTTTACTACGATGCGAAATTTCAAGCAATGACAAGCCTGAACCATTTAAATCGAGTATGGCTTTTGCCGTGTTTTCGATAGCAATTCTTGGCAGAATTGAAGGACCTGCGCTAAAATTATGTTTCTTCATTTTGATTTGTTTTAATTGTGATATAATTCACATCAAAGTTAATAATAAAATTTTATGACAATAAAAAAGCCTATTTTTTCTTTAGGTTTTGGAATGATTATTTTGCATAACTAACTGCCCTGGTTTCCCTGATTACGGTTATTTTAATTTGTCCGGGATAGGTCATTTCACTTTGAATTTTACGAGAAAGATCATATGCCAATTGGTTGGCATCATTATCAGAAACTTTATCGGCACCAACAATCACTCGGAGTTCTCTTCCTGCTTGTATGGCAAAAGTTTTAACTACACCGGGGTAGGAAAGGGCTATGTCCTCCAAATGGTTTAAGCGCTTAATATAAGATTCGGCCACTTCTCTTCTTGCTCCGGGTCTTGCGCCTGAAATGGCATCACATACTTGAACAATCGGAGAAATCAAGCTGGTCATTTCGATTTCGTCATGGTGAGCTCCAATGGCATTGATAACTTCAGGATGTTCTTTGAATTTTTCGGCAAGACTATGTCCCAGGGTTGCGTGAGGTGAATCAGGTTCGCCATCAGCAACTTTACCAATATCATGCAATAAACCGGCTCTCTTGGCCAATTTTACATTGATCCCCAATTCCGAAGCCATGGTTGCACATAAGTTGGCTACCTCTTTGGAGTGCTGTAAAAGATTTTGTCCGTAGGAAGAACGATATTTCATTTTTCCGATTAAACGCACCAATTCGTGGTGCATTCCATGGATACCTAAATCAATGGTGGTTCGTTTTCCTGTTTCAATAATTTCTTGTTCAATTTGCTTTTTGGTTTTAGCAACTACTTCTTCGATGCGAGCAGGGTGAATTCGACCGTCCGTTACCAACTTATGCAAAGATAAACGAGCAATTTCACGTCTAACCGGATCGAATCCTGAAATGATGATAGCATCAGGTGAGTCATCTATGATCACCTCTACGCCGGTTAATGCTTCCAATGTCCTAATATTTCGGCCTTCTCTCCCAATAATTCGGCCTTTAATTTCGTCATTTTCAATGTTGAATACCGAAACTGTATTTTCAACCGCGTGCTCACCGCCGGTGCGTTGAATGGTTTCAATAACAATTTTCTTAGCATCCCGATTGGCTGTAGTTTTGGCTTCTTCAACGATATCTTTTATATACCCAATGGCTTCGATTTTAGCTTCTTCCTTAAGATTATCTATCAGTTGAACTTTCGCTTCTTGAGCCGACATCCCTGAAATCTTTTCAAGCATTTCTAAATGGGTTTTGTGAGCCTTCTCAAGATCGTTTTGCTTTTTAGTAACAATTTCGAGCTGAACATTTAAGTTCTCTCTGATGGTTGTGGCTTCTTTTTGTTTGCGTTGGGTTTCTTCCAGCCTCATGTTGAGCGATTGCTCCTTCTGTTTTATACGGTTTTCGGCTTTTACCGTATTTTGCTCTCTTTCGAAAATAATTTTTTCATGCTCCGTTTTTAATTGCATGAATTTTTCGCGTGATTGGAGTTCTTTTTCCTTTTTATAAACTTCTGCTTCTGCTTTTGCATCCTTCAAAAATTTGTCTGCTTTTTTCTCTACCGCTTTTCGGAGTACCGTACTAGTAATCAGGCCTCCGGCAAATAGGGATACCACTATACTAATAATAATTGCAATGTTCATTTTATTTTCTGTTTTTTAAGTTAAGTGGAGTATAATCAGTCGAATACAATAAAAAAACCCGCATAATTTCGGAGTTTAGATAAACCCCTGGATGGTAATGATTAGGGTGCCATGTGTTTCGAACTTCCACTGTCATGATTGCTCATGTACCTGTTAAGGTTGAGGCCCGTTCTACATACAGTAAGCTTAACCCTAATGATATTAGTGTTGAGTTTATCAAACTGTTGAAATTAATGCGGGTATGCTTTTATCTCAAAGAACGTTATTACCTATTGACTTAATGTTAAGACTTGATTGATTTCCTTTAATTTGTTTTCCAATTGCTCTTCGAAATAACGATTTTTATTCTCATTTATTAGCGCATTGGTAGCAAATTGTAATACAACCATCGAAAGTAAATCCTGTTTATCCTTATATGAGTACATGTCAGAATAATTTTTTACTGCATTTCCTATCAATTGAGTTGCCTTTCTTATAATTTCTTCTTCTTCTTTCTTTACAGTCAGTTTATAAATCCTGTCAGCAATATTTACACTTATGGTAAGTTCTTCCATGCTTTTGTGTTTTTATTGATTCAGAAGATTTATACATTTGTCAATCTCCCGCACAAATTCGTTTATCTTTTTTCTAGCTTCTATTGTATTGTCTTTTTTGCCTGAAACTACTCCGGCAATATGATGGATTTTGTTGGTTTCTGTTAATGTCTTGTTTTTTAATGTTAATTCTTCAATGTTTTTTTGCAGTTTTTGATTCTCTTCTTTGAGTAATAGATTTTCATTCGTTAGTTTATGCAGTGAATGAGTTAATTGACGTGATTTTAACTCAATTTCACTAACTATTGTACTGATTTCACCCATTTTCCCTAAAATTAAATCTCAATGGACAAAAATACAATTAAATCATTCTTATTTGCAAGTTTTTTTGTGCATCCTTGTTTTTATTTTAATTTTGTTGGTACCATGACCGAGAATTTCTTATATTATCTCTGGAAATATAAATTGTGGCAAATTCCATTATATACAGTTGATGGAGTGAGTATTACTGTGGTTTCTTCAGGTGTTTCTAACCCTGACGAAGGGCCGGATTTTTTAAATGCAAAAGTCAAAATAGGGGATACCCTTTGGGCCGGAAATGTGGAAATTCATCTTAAATCCTCCGATTGGAAAAATCACAAACATCATAAAAATGATAAGTATCGCTCTTTGATATTGCATGTAGTGTATGATAATGATATTGAGCTAAATCTTAATTTTCCAACTATGGAAATAAAAGGAAAATTTGATGAAAAACTACTCAATACCTATGAGGGGTTTATGAAAAGTAAAACTTGGGTGCCTTGCCAAAGCTTACTTCAAGAAGTAGATGAGTTTCATCAAGTTAATTGGTTAGAAATGCTTGCTATTGAACGACTGGAAAGCAAAAATCTTATCATTGCTCAAATTGTTGAAAATACAGCTAACCATTGGGAAGAGTCTTTTTATATTACCGTAGCAAGAAGTCTTGGGTTGAAAGTAAACCAGCAGGCTTTTGAAATGCTTGCACGTTCGTTGCCCATGAAAATTTTGGCAAAACACAAAAACAATAAATTTCAAATAGAAGCTTTGCTTTTTGGGCAATCAGGATTATTAAATCAGCTTTTTGAGGAAAAATATCCCCGTGACCTTCAGAATGAATATGAATATTTACGGTCAAAATATGATTTAACACCGCTGGACAAGAAGATTTGGCATTTTTCTAAAATCCATCCCTATCATTTTCCCACCTTACGCATAGCACAACTGGCCGATTTAATCTTTTCTTCCAGCCATTTGTTGTCAAAAGTTATTGAAAAGGATTCGATTTTAGGGTTAAAAAAGCTGTTTTCTTGTCAAGCATCTGCCTTTTGGGATCTTCATTATCATTTCGATAGCTTTTCTGAGAATAAAGTAAAGAAGCTTGGTGAAACATTACTGAACCTTATGCTCATTAATGCCATTCTCCCATTTGTGTTTCATTATGCCAATATGCATGGGAATGATCTGTTAAAAGAGAGAATGCTGTATTTTTTGAAAGCATTACCGCCTGAAAAAAACATGATTACAAAAAAATGGCAAGCCATAGGTTTGAAGATTTCAGATGCAATGCAATCTCAGGCATCTATCAGTCTTAAAAACGATTATTGTGAAAAGAAACGTTGTCTACAATGCAGTTTTGGGAATTACCTCATCAAAAGGACTTAGAAAAACCCGATAAAGAGTTTATTTAAAATAAATCATCTCCCATTGTTTGTAAAATGTACTTTCTATTGAGCTGATAATGTTTGCAATAGAGTTTGCCCAATAATTTCTTATCCCATTTCCGCCCGGCTCGCCTCTCATGGTTTGTAAAAGCAAAATGTTTTTTGAAGCCATATCGAAGAAAACAACATGTACTACCGATTTTTCTTTGGTTCTATCAAATAAGTTTACAATGAAAGTAAGCCCAATCCCGGTTTTACTGCCACAGTCATAATCTTTTACCATAGAAATAATGTTGTCAAGGGTGAGAAAAGCAGGGTCATACACTACCATTTTTTCGGGTAAAACAGCACTGTTTCTTTTAGCTGTAATGCTGAAATCAAAATTGATGTTGGCTTTTCTTAAGGGATTTTTTAAGTCGTATTTAGTCTCAGCCATTAAGATTTCGTTCCATTCCTTAAAATACTGTTCTTTAATTTGTTGTGGATTACTAAAATCAGAACCTATCATGTTGGCTTTTGAGAAATCTAATCCCATAAAAGTAATCATGGTGAATTTAGAGTTAAAAATGTCCCTAACACTTTGAGCATTCATGCTATAGCTTAAGAAAAATAAGGAGAAAATAATCAGTTTTTTCAATATAATTTTCATGATATTTGAAATTAAAATTTTTTAAAAATACATTTTTTTTAAAGATGTTTTATATTTGTTGAAAAAACACGAACTTGATGGATATAAACATAACAATGGCAGAAGTTTTCACATGGGTCATTTTACCTATACTAATTTTTATTTCCCGTATTTTCGATCAGAGTATCGGAACCCTACGATTGATTTTTATTTCGAAAGGACTCAAGCAGTTAGCACCTGTTTTGGCTTTTTTCGAATCCATTATTTGGTTACTGGCTGTAAGTCAAATTATAAAGCATCTCGATAATGTGATGTGTTATATTGCTTATGGTGGTGGTTTTGCCATGGGGAATTACTTAGGCATCCTCTTGGATGAAAAGCTGTCCATTGGCGATGTCATTATTCGGATTTTCTTAAAAGAGAAAGATGAGGATGTGATAGATAAGCTAATTTCACTAAACTATGGCTTAACCATGATGGACGGTGAAGGTAGCCAAGGAAAGATTAAAATTATTCTTTCAATTGTGCACCGTAAAGACATTAAGAACTTTTTAGCTGTAGTAAATAGCGTAAGTCCGGATATTTTCTATTCCATTGAAGAAGTGAAGACAGTTAAGGATGGTATTTTTAGAAAGAACCAAAGGAATAATATTTTTGCTTCTGTTTTTGGGGCGAAGAAAGTTAAATAAACCAATTAATGGATACAGTGATTTATTGCAAATCCTTAATTTCCAATGCTGTCAGTCCTGTCAACTCGGAAATATCATAAATAGAAAGTCCTTTTTCTAAAGCTTTTTTTGCTGTTTCGATCTTTCCTTCGATCTTACCCTCGATTTTCCCTTCAATTTTCCCTTCAATTTTCCCTTCTTCTTTTGCAGTATCTATTGAATTTTTAAGGTCCCTATAATATTTCAAGCTATCCTCATAATAGCGTGCCTGTTCATTGCTAAACTTGGCGATCTCCGCTGAATCAAATAATTTGTCAGGAGCTCTATCCAGATTATTATGATTCTTAATTTTGGACAGCCAGTTCTCTAGTCTAGATTCTATTTCATTCACGGTCATATTTGGCAGTGATTTATTGCAAATTCTCTATTTCCCGGGTTGTTAGTCCTGTCAACTCAGAAATATCACCAATAGAAAGTCCTTTTATTAAAGCCTTTTTTGCTATTTCGATCTTTCCTTCAATCTTTCCCTCGATTTTTCCTTCAATCTTTCCTTCGATTTTTCCTTCAATTTTCCCTTCTTCTTTTGCAGTATCTATTGAATTTTTAAGGTCCCTATAATATTTCAAGCTATCCTCATAATAGCGTGCCTGTTCATTGCTAAACTTGGCGATCTCCGCTGAATCAAATAATTTGTCAGGAGCTCTATCCAGATTATTATGATTCTTAATTTTGGACAGCCAGTTCTCTAGTCTAGATTCTATTTCATTCACGGTCATATTTGGCAGTGATTTATTGCAAATTCTCTATTTCCCGGGTTGTTAGTCCTGTCAACTCAGAAATATCACCAATAGAAAGTCCTTTTATTAAAGCCTTTTTTGCTATTTCGATCTTTCCTTCAATCTTTCCCTCAATTTTTCCTTCAATTTTTCCTTCTTCTTTTGCAGTATCTATTGAATTTTAGATCGGAAGAGCGTCGTGTAGGGAAAGAGTGTTCAGAGCCGTGT
>CAZJBB010000122.1:0-9312 GCA_964543995.1 uncultured Bacteroidales bacterium | reverse complement strand
TGTGAAGTGGATAAAAATCATCCTTTGGTTTGGACCGAACAACTGATGCCTGTAATGCCAATTACCCGTGTAAACAATGTGGATGAAGCCATAGATTTGGCCGTTGAATGTGAACATGGGTTTCGCCACACAGCCATCATGCATTCCTTGAATATTGCCAAACTAAGTAAAATGGCCAGAATTATGAATTGCTCCATTTTTATTAAAAACGGGCCGAGTTATGCAGGATTGGGAAATGGAGGTGCCGGATTTGCTTCTTTTACCATTGCCAGCCCCACAGGCGAAGGGGTTACCAGAGCAAGAACCTTCACCCGTGAACGAAGATGTACTTTAGTGGATTCATTCAGAATAATATAATGACTGATTTAGGATTATGAAATTTGGAAAAATACTAGGAAACGTAGTGAGTACCAAGAAAGTAGAAGTCTTTGAAGGATGGAGGCTCTTATTGGTTCAACCATTGGATGAGAAATATCAAGATGTGGGTTTGCCAATCGTTGCTATTGATACCATTCAATCCGGAGTGGGTGATTATATTTACTATGAAACCAGTAGAGAAGCCGGTAGAGTGATAGAGTCGGCTATGAACCCTTGCGATGCTGCTATTATGGGCATTATTGATAAAAAAAACATTGAAGAACGATAAGCATTTTTTTATACAAACAGAATGATTTTAGCAAGAGTGATAGGAAATGTAGTGGCCACTACGAAAGTTAAGGGGTATGAATCAAAAACCATTTTGGTAGTGCAGCCCATAGACCCAACAGGAATGGCCTGTGGAAAATCATTCTTGGCCGTTGATGCAGTTCAAGCCGGAGTGGGCGAAACCGTTTTGGTGGTTGACGAAGGAAATTCTGCCAGAAGTGTTTTAAAAGAACCTGATTCGCTCACCGTAAAAACTATTATTTTTGCAATCGTTGATTCGGTATGTTAAACTTTGGGACTAAAAGAAAGGAATTCTTCAAGAAATATGGAAAACAACACTGAAAACCAGAATATTAAAGTAAGAAAAGTAGCCATTGGCGCCGACCATGCTTCTTTTGATGCCAAAGAAATGCTAAAATCTTACTTGGAATGTGTTGGCTATAAAACTCTTGACATAGGAACCTTTAATAGTACCGAGAAAGTAGATTATCCCGATTTTGCCGTAGCCGTAGCCAAAAAAGTGGTCAGTGGAGAATGCGAAAGGGGTATTATGCTGGATGGCGCAGGAATTGGATCTTCGATGGTTTGCAATAAAGTTAAGGGAATCAGAGCAGCTTTATGTTGGAGTAGCAAGACCATTATCAACAGCAGGGAACATAACAATGCAAATGTGCTCACTATGGGCACATTACAACATACAGCCGATGAACTTTGCGCCATGGCAAAACTTTGGTTGGAAACAAAATTTGAAGGAGGCCGTCATTGGGTGAGAATTAATAAAATGATGACGGTCGAAAAAACAGGAGGAACGAACTAAATGAATCAAAACGAACTCATCGATAAAATAACCGAACAGGTTTTGGCAAAACTGAATGAGCGCTTGAAAGCTCAACATTTTGCCTTTGAAGAAACCAAACCCAATACTGCCAATTCTTTACCCATTCCATTGGATACCTTGGCGAAATATATTGACCATACCTTGCTTAAACCGGGATCAATTGAATCTCAGTTCGACCAATTATGCAATGAAGCGCTGCTGTATAAATTCAAATCGGTTTGTGTTAATTCCAGTTGGGTTTCTTATGTTACCAAAAAACTCAGGGGATCCGAAATTCTCATCTGTTCAGTAATAGGGTTTCCCCTGGGAGAAATGGAAAGCCGAAGCAAAGCCTTTGAAACCCGCAATGCTATTGAAAATGGTGCCAAAGAAATCGACATGGTTATTAACATTAGCGCTTTAAAATCAGGAAACTTAAAATTGGTTGAAGAAGATATCAGAGCCGTTAGAAGAGCCACCCGTTCCAATACCATTTTAAAGGTGATTCTAGAAACCCATTTATTAACTGAAGGGGAAAAAATTCTGGCATGTGAGATTTCCAAAAAAGCCGGGGCCGATTTTGTAAAAACCAGTACCGGTTTTTCAGGAGGCGGAGCTACCGTTGAAGACATCATATTAATGCGAAGGATTGTGGGCTCTGAAATGGGTGTAAAAGCCAGTGGGGGGATCAAGGATTATAAGTCGGCTGTTGCGCTCATTCAAGCCGGAGCCAATCGCTTGGGTTGCGGTGCAAGTGTTGCTATTATGACCGGGGCAGTGGCAGGAGGAACCTATTAACTCCTTTAGTGTTTCTTACATTTATTATCCCCTTTTGGTTTTTAATAAGATGGAATAAGGAAAAAGTGAATAAGTAAGGATTTGCTTTAAACCAATAACTTAATCACCAATAAGAGTCGCACATAACCAAAGTTTGAAGATCGAAGAAGAAAGAAAAAATTTCTCGCTGAGTTCCTAAGACTATAACGCCGATAGCGCTGAAAATCCCATTAATAACCAATAACACATTTAACTATAGAGTTTGTAGCGTTTCCCGGGCAAGCATCTTACTACATCTTCAAATTCCAGATTGAGCAAGGCTTCAGCGGTTTTCCCGGGATTTAAACCGGAGTCAATACAAATTTCATCGATTCCACATTCGCCTTTTTCTTTTAAAACATCAATGATTTTTTGCTCTTCGGAAGAAATAGAAAGGAAAATGGAACGTTGTTTCGGCTTTTTAGAAGCATCCTCATCCCAGCCCATGGAAAACATAATGTCTTGAGCTGATTCAACTAAAGCCGCCCTGTTAGTTCTAATCAGATAATTGCAACCCATTGAAAAAGGATCGTTTACTTTTCCGGGAATGGCAAATACATCTCTATTGTATGAATTGGCAATTTCGGCTGTGATGAGGGCTCCTCCTTTTTTGCCTGCTTCTACCACTAAGGTTGCGTCGGCCATGCCGGCTACAATGCGGTTACGCTGTGGAAAGTTTTCTCTGTCGGGTTTGGTTTTGGTGATGAATTCCGTTAACAAACACCCATTTTTTACGATTTTCTCTGCCAAAGCACGATTGGTGGCCGGATAAATGCGATCCAGTCCATGGCCCAATACCGAAACGGTTTCCAATCCAACATCTAAGGCTGCTTTATGGGCAGCTGAATCAATACCATAAGCCAAACCGCTTACAATCAGCACATCCAAGGAGACCAAATCGCGAATGATTTGGTGACTTAATTGTTTTCCGTATTCAGTGGCACTGCGTGTGCCTACCACACTTAAAATTTTGGGATTATTCAGGTTGGCATTTCCTTTGGCGTAAAGCAAAATGGGACTGTCGTTACATTGTTTCAAGCGTAAAGGATACTCTTTATCCAAATAAAAAAGGGTTTTAATCGCATATTTTTCAATAAATTGCAACTCTTCTTCGGCTCTTGTAAATGCCTCTTTGTTATTGAAAACCAAATCAACTATCGCATGACTGATTCCGGGAATTTTAATTAAATGGCTTTTCTTTTCCTTAAAAACAGCTTCCACCCCCCCGCAATAGGCAACAAGCTTTTTCGCAGTAATACCGCCAATTCCGGATAGTTGCGACAAGGCAATTTGATGTAATAAAGCCTCTTTCATTCGATGAGTAAAAATAGTAATTATTGTTTTTGTAACCAAATGAGCCATAAAAAATCCATTTTAACAAAGCCTTCTGAAAATCAATAACTTAAAGGGGGTGGATTTCCCCATTGACTTTTATCATACCCTTACTATTGTTGAAAAAGTTATTTTTGTTGATTAAGAATTATAAAATGCAAATGAAGAGATTAATATTTTTGGGGTTTTTATGGGTGTTTTCTTACGTTAGTTTTGCGCAGAAAGCACATATCAAAGGCGGAATTACGGATGCCAAAACCAAAGAAACCATGGTGGGAGTGAACGTATTTGTTTCAGAAAAGCAGGGGGTCTCCTCTGATATTTTTGGAAATTACTTATTGGACTTGGATCCGGGGAAATATGTAGTAACCTATAAATTTGTGGGCTATTCATCGGTTAAAAGAAATGTAGAGCTTAAGGCCGGAGAAACAAAAACCTTTAATATCAGCATGGAAGAGGAATCGAAAGTGCTGAACGAAGTAGTGGTAAGTGCCGGCCGATTTGAGCAGAAACTTTCGGATGTTACGGTTTCAATGGAGGTTATAAAACCGCAGATGTTGGAGAACACCAATACCCGTTCGTTGGAAAGTGCCATTCAGCAAGTCCCGGGAGTGATGATACAAGACGATCAGGCAAGCATTCGTGGAGGGAGCGGATATTCCTTTGGTTCCGGAAGCCGTGTACTGCTTACCGTGGATGAATTACCCATGCTCACGGGGGCTGATGGGGCAGCAAAATGGTGGTTTATCCCTTTAGAAAATGTAGAACAGGTGGAAGTCATCAAAGGTGCATCATCTGCTTTATTCGGTTCATCAGCAATGAATGGGGTCATGAATATCAGAACCGGATTCCCTTCGGCCACACCCTTGACAAAGTTTTCCATGTATAGCGGATTTTATGATAATCCGGAACGTTCCGCTATTAAATGGTGGGGAAATACGCAGCGCATTTTTACCGGTGCCAATATGCTGCATTCTCAAATGATTAAAAACTTCGATTTGGTGATTGGTGTGAATTTGTTTTCCGATCCCGGTTATCGTGAATATGATGCAGAACAAAGGGTGGGCATCAATACTAAATTGAGGTATCGTTTCAAAAGTATTCCAGGCTTATCGGCAGGGATAAACGCAAGTTATATGTCGAGAAAAGGAAACGCATATTTATTATGGGGCAATGGCAACGATTCGGTGTATCGTTCTTCTCCTTTGTTTGTGCAAAATAACGAAAACACCTATCTTTCCGTGGATCCCTATATTGTTTATTTCAAAGGAGAAAGCACAAGGCATAGCCTTAAAATACGGTACTATCAGGTGAATAATAAAAATAACACCAACCAGAATAACAAGGACGACCTTTGGTTTGGCGAATACCAATATCAGCATCATTTTAGTAAGGTGGTAACCTGGACCTTGGGGGCTACAGGTTCTTATTCCGAGTCCAGTGCCCAAATTTATGGCAGCGACCAACATTTCAGCGGAAGTTTGGGGATTTATACCCAGGGCGATTTAAAATTGGGTCGATTCAATGTTTCCTTAGGGGGAAGATGGGAGGGATATAAATTGGATAGAGATGCGTTTCATTCCATGCCGGTATTTCGTACAGGGGTGAATTACCAATTGTTCGAAAATTCATTTTTACGAGGCTCGTATGGAATGGGATTCCGATATCCAACCATTGCCGAACGTTATACCACCACTTCCGCAGGGAGCATTAAAATATTCCCCAATCCCACATTGAAACCGGAAAAAGGCTGGAATGCCGAATTGGGTATTAAGCAAGGATTCAAAATTTCAAATTGGAGCGGTTATCTCGATATTGCCGGCTTCTGGACCGAATATCAAGATATGATTGAGTTTAATTTCGGACAACACTTCCCCGACTCCTTGTCACATAGTACCGATTTACTGACTGCCATTTATTATACCGGTTTTAAGGCTTTTAATGTGGGACATGCCCAAATTTCCGGTGTGGATATCAGCATCGCCGGCAGAGGAAGTATTTACAATTTAGGGGTGAATTTTTTGCTGGGATATACTTATACCAATCCGGTGAGTTTATCCCCTGACACTACAGCCACGACCCATTCCAGTATCTTAAAATATCGTAATTACAGCTCTTTTAAAGCCGATGTTGAAATCAATTACAAAAAACTCTCGGTTGGATTTAGTTGCCTGTATTTCAGTAATATTATCAATATCGATGAAGCCTTTGAAGAGGATGTTACCATTCGTAACAATATGGGAGGGGTTTATCACACCGGAATTTATTTTCTTCCGGGCCTGAAAGAATACAGAGAAAAGCACCATACGGGAGATTATGCTTTTGACGCTCGAGTGGCGTGGCAAATTAATCCCAATTCCCGATTAACAATCGTCGTAAAAAACCTTCTCAATCGAGAGTATATGATTCGTCCGGGAGACGTTCAAGCTCCCAGAAGTTTTGTGTTGCAATATAATTTTAAAATGTAGTTAGGATTTCGGACTTGACTTAGAATTTGTTAGTTATATTGATAAAGACAAAGTTGGCATGATTTCTAATACTTCTCTTTAAACACATTATCTTATTTGTAAAATAATAAACGCGTCCGAATATTCAGACATATTATGACTGTGATATTATTGCTGCAATTTTCGTTTGCATCTACAGTATAAAGTTTATAATGCCATTGAATATTTCAAGGGTCTATTATGCTGTTATACCATTTTGAATTTTATAATCATCCAATTGAATTATCCTAAAATGCCGATGTAATAGATGTTTTTACAATTGAGCGAAGCGAAATAGGACAACTACATATGTAAAATCGGTATTATAAGTTCAGTCGGGTAAAATATTTATTATCAAATGACTGAAAAATCAGACACATTATTCGTTTCTCAAATAATAATGTATCAATATATTCAAATTTATTAAACCATTAAGGTTGAAAAAATATGAATACTGTTTATAATTGTATATAAATGTATTGTAAATTTGTCTGAATATTCATGCGTTAAAATTAAATTCAATATATGCCGGAGGATTTGATCAATAAATCAATTTTAGAGAACATGGGAAGATTTATTAAACAACAGCGGTTGTTACTGGGAAAATCACAACTGCAATTGGCCAAGGAATCAGGAATTGCCCGTTCCACCCTATGTTTGGTAGAGAAAGGGGAAAACACCCTATTGTCTGTGTATATTCAGTTACTTCTATCGCTGAATCTTATACACCTTCTTAATAACTTTCAAGCTGAGGTTGATATTGAAAAATCAAAGCCAAATTACAGAAAGAAAAGGGTGGAAATAGAATCGGAGGTACAAAACAATCAAGATACCATCTTTTTTTGGTGAATATTGATTTTTAGAAAATTTCGAGCGAGGTATTAGTAAGGATGATGCAGATTTGAGATTAATTTTGTTTTAAAAAAATAATAATTCATTTTTTATTTGTCTTTTATCAGGTTTTTTATACTTTTGCATTCCCTTTGCGAAAATAAGTTCATTGATTTATTGATATATAGTTTAAATAGCTTTGCACACTACGGCTATTTAGATGGAGAGATGGGTGAGTGGCTGAAACCAACAGTTTGCTAAACTGTCGTATCCGTAAGGGTACCGGGGGTTCGAATCCCCCTTTCTCCGCCAGTAACACATGCAATAAAACACAAACCACTGAAATACAAAACATTCAGTGGTTTTTGTTTTTAGGATAAAGCAATAAAACGCACTAAATAGCAATATAAAAGGGTACAATTCGGTGGCATGAATTTCAAACCCAAAAATGCATCCTGTTTTGTATTTATCTCATTGTTTTGCAGTATTTTGCAAAGACTTCTTTTGTTCAAATAAAGTAATTTTGAAACTTAAAAATGAATGAACATGAGAAAGCCAACATTTAGCATCTTATTTTTCATAAAACGGTCATGAGTATTATAAATTGGACCTTACCTATCTGATACAGTTGCATTCTTTAGAGCCATCAAAGAGAAATTAGCAGCAAAAATGGCTGGTATGACTTTGGAGCAGCAAAAAGAATTTATGCAACAAGTAAGAGAAGGCAAGATAGATTTAGTGTAAGGAAAGGCACAAATCAATGTACTGCTGCTGAGGGGAAGTGTGCACTGAAGTAAAGGTTTACAATCGACAGAAACACTTCACTGGGGTTGCATGCGATACATGATAGAACCAAGTAGCATTTCTTACACTTGGGCTAAGGTGAAACACTTTTGGTGTTGAAATATATACCAGATGATAATGAAGGAAATTCAAATGAAGAAATCCCGATAAATATTCGTGAAAAGAAACGCACTTGTTAATGTATGAAACAGGAAAAGAAATATACCATTACCCTTTGGGAAGAATGGAATAAAACCATTTCAGATGCTATAGATGATTTTTTTCAATCTTTTTTGAATTACCCTATTATCATTCAAGCAAATGAACATACTTTTTCGCAATTTGACTTTTTAATAAATATTAAACCTGGTGAAAGAGATAGAGTTACTCATATTGATGAACATACTAACAAATCCATGCCTATTCCTGAAGACGAGTTTATTGAAATAACTAGCTTTACTTGTAATAATTGTAATCTTGATTTTTCTCTTCTAGAAGAGCTTAGCGACAAAGAATTCCTTCTCGTTTATGATTCTGAACCAGATTGGGAAGATGGGAATGATGATATTATGTCAGATTTTCCGAAGCACTTAGTTTCGGTTAAATAAGTACCTAGCTTGGTATAGCATCCAATACATCAAAGCATTTGGTAAGATATAATACACTTGGGTT
Source organism: uncultured Bacteroidales bacterium (assembly GCA_964543995.1). Taxonomy (GTDB): domain Bacteria; phylum Bacteroidota; class Bacteroidia; order Bacteroidales; family CAIXTV01; genus CAIXTV01. The sequence goes on along the minus strand of CAZJBB010000122.1, from coordinate 930 downwards.
AAGGCTTTTCGGTTCTAATTTTTCGGAATTCGGTGAGGAGGAATCCCGGCTTCGGTTTTCTTCTTTTCTTCTGCATCTCGATCCCGACAAGTCGGGACTCGATGACAAAACTTTAGTCTTCGATTCCCGACTTCAAGCTAAATGCGAGCCCTAGCTCGCTTAATAACAGCAGTGCATCTCGAATATGGAATACGGGTTAAAATTAAAATGAGAATGCTGCAAATTACCCCTTCTTCTGATGAGGTTAAAAAAAAGCCCGCCCAAATGGGCAGGCTCTGACACAAAAAATCAACAAACTAACAAATTAACAAGCCAATCGAATGGACTAAACCAGAGAATCTACTGCCAAAACAGGCAATAGACAAAAGTTCATTTCAGTTTCTTCATTGTCTTTTATTTCAATTTTAGACTCTACTTGATCTACATAGGTAGGCATACTAACCTTTAACGTATAATTTCCGCAAGCAAGACTTTCGAAGTAATAACTCCCATCTTCATCGGTAGTGGTACTTACATTTAATTCTTGAACGCTAACGGTAGCCTCTTCAATAGGATTTTCGTTTTCATCCGTTACATTGCCATACAATATTCCAAAACCACTTACCAAACTCGTTTTTTTGCGCTTCCGGTGAAATGTAATAACATTACGTCCGTTTTTATATAATGTTTTAAATTCTATTGAGTCATCACCCAACACGCCTACCAAGGGGTCAATTTCGTTACGCAATAGGTTCATCGTCTTGGAAAATAAATCATCTAATTGAATCGTGTGCATTTTTTTGCTTTCGCGGGCTTCTCTTGGGTCAGGCATTTTATCAGTAAAATCTATAATGGCAGCATCAAATGCATTAAAGGTATCTTCTGTAATACCAAAGTCTACTAAATCTGTTGCATATTCGTAAGCTTTATTATACATCATACGGGCAATGG